>DAHVFL010000227.1 GCA_027316975.1 Chloroflexota bacterium
ACCCTATACAGAAGAAGAAAAGAAAAACCATCGTTACTCTTTTATCGCTGGTATCGTGATTGCCATAGCGATTATCGTAGCTTTCACACTACTTTTCCATTAATCGCCGCAATTCCTCAATATTAAGCTGGCCCGGCGGAGACGCATTTTGGCCGGGTTTCGAAGCCGCTTTTTTCGCGCTGGCCCGCTTTTTTGATGGCTCATTGTTTTGTGGCCGGGGATCAAGTAATGGGGATGCGTGCGTTTTGCCTTCCTGAAGCAGCCGGGGTTCCTGCGCGCCTTGCCTTCTCTTGATTTCGTTTAACTGTTGATCGAGACCCTGCTCCTCGGAAAGCTGGTCAAGCTGGAAATCCAGGTCGCGTGCGTGCAGATCGGCCATGGCGCGCGCGCGCGCCTCGGCCTCCATCACCGCGTCTTGCGCGCGATTGGCCTTCTCCTTATCAACGCTGCCTCCCGTCTTGTTGATGGCGTCATAGACTCGTTGTTGCAGAAGCGCGTTGCGTTTTCGCGTGACCAGTAATTCAATGGTTGCCTCAACCTCGGCAATTTTAGATTCGAGCTGGCGCAACACGTTTCTCATGGTAGCGACCAGTAGATCCTGTTCCTGCTGCTGTTGCTGGTATCGCTCGGACAATTTCACCAGGTCGTTATACCGGATAAGCGCATCGCGGGCGGCAGATTCGTTGGTGTGCTGGACAGCGTTTTCGGCTTTCTTATACCACGTATTGGCCTCGGCCCGCTTCTCCCCGGCGCGTGCCTGCAACTTGCGGCTCTCGGAGATGGCCGTGGCAACCTGTGTCTTGACCTGCATCAACTGATTGCGCATGTCAAGCTGAAGCCGGCGCAGCGTCTTCTCCGGGTCGTCCGATTTCTCGACGACCGCATTGAGGTTTGCTCGCAGCAAAGTAAGCACGCGTTCCAACAAATTCATGAATCTGCATTCCCCCTTGATCGTTTGATGAACCCCACCCGAGCGCCACGCCGCTTCCAGGGCGGGGCTTGCCCCCGCCCTGGAAGCGGTGGCGGGGCTTGCCCCCCTTCCCATAGCACCTCTTGTTTGTACTATTTATCACTCGCTGTTGTGGCGTCTACTGTCGCAGCGGTGCCGTTTTTGCCGGCCATGTTCGCGCCGTTTTTGCCGTCCTCGTTGGAGGCGAGCGCGGGGACGCGGCTCATCAGGTCGCCGAGGCGGGTGCCGCTCAGCAGTTCGAAGAGCGCGGGTACCTGGGCAACCATGTTCATGATGTCGCCGGTGATGCGGCTGGCACCCATGCCTTCGTTGCCGTTGCCGGTGCCGTTGCCGGTGGAGACAATCGTGACTTTGTCTATCTTGCTCAGCGGTTCCGCGATAGCCCGCACGATCTCCGGCATACCGGTCAGCAGCTTGTCGAGCACAGCCGCCTGGTTGTATTCGTGGAAGGCAGCCGCTTTGACCTTCATGGCTTCGGCCTCTGCTTCACCTTTGGCGCGAATGATATCGGCCTCCGCCAGACCTTTGGCGCGAATGACTTCCGCTTCCGACAGACCGCGGGCGCGGGCGGCTTCCGCGTCGCCGATACCACGCGCCCTGGCCGCGTCCGCCTGGCCCTGGGCTTCGAGGATCAGGCGCTGGCGTTCGGCTTCCGCACCGGTTTCCACGCGCCTGCGCTCGGCTTCCGCGGCTTTCTGAACCGTCGCTTGCAGTTCCAGTTCGCGGCGCTGGATTTCAGCTTGCTGCACCTTGATCTGGGCCTGTTTCTCTACCTCGGTTACTTTGACCGCTTCGGTGACGACCTGCTGCTGCATCAAATTGGCCTGGATGTCGTAGGTCTTGTCGGCGGTGGCCTGTTGTTTTTTCACTTCAGCGTCGAAGGCCGCCTTTTTCAGGGCCAGGTTGCGCTGCGACTCGGCCTGCAATGCCAGCGACTCGGTCTCAGCTTTCACGCGCTGCTGGTCGGCGGCTGACTTGGAAACAGCGGCTTCGCGCGAGGCGTTGGCCTGCTGGATCTGTGTATCGCGTTGCGCCAGGGCTGAGGCAATATCGGCCTGTTTGCGAATTTCTACGATCTGCGGGCGACCCATGTTCGTGATGTAATCGTTCTTGTCGCGCACATCCTTGATGGTGAACGAGATGACTTCCAGGCCCATCTTCTCCATATCGGGAGTGACGGTCTTGAGCATCTTCGAGCCGACGTTTTCGGGGTCCTTCACCAGTTCCTCGACCGTCAACTGACCAACGATACCGCGCAAGTGACCTTCCATGACGAGACGAATCAGGCTTACGCGCTCCTCCTGGCGTTTGCTCAGGAATTGCTCGGCGGCGGTTTTGACGCTCTCTTCGTCAGAGCGCACTTTGATCTGCGTGACAGCTTCAACGTTGACAGCGACGCCCTGCGTGGTATACAGGTCTTGCGATGGGGCCACGTCGAAGGACATCAATTCCAGCGAGAACTCCTGGGCACGCTGGTACAGGGGAATGACGAAATGCGAGCCGCCAGTGATAACGCGCGTACCGCCCGCTCCATACACAATCAGCGCCTGGTTCGGGCCGACTTTGCGCAGCAAACGCCCAATCGTCTGAATGATAATAATCACCACGACGACGATAGCGACAACGCCAACAATGAGCAGAATAAATGGGTCCATACAGTGTTACTCCTTTTGTGAGTCTTTGCGCGTAACCAATGCCTGTGAGTCTGTTTTACTGGATTCGTCTAGTAAAGTGCGTAATGTTTCCAGGCTATCGGAAGCCATCATGCTCGACCCCGATGTCCCTGCAGGTGTTCCCTCCTCATTGATAAAGTGTTCCCAGGTATCGACTTCCGCTATACCATTCTGGTAACTGACCACAACTACCTCCTGGTTTCGCTCGAGACGTTGCCCATCCATGCTGCGCGCCGCTATGCTTTTGCGCATACCACCGGGGGAGATGTACAGTACTTCGCCCAGGCCACCTTCCTGAATAGTCATGCTGACCTTGCCCAGCAGCCCGGTGCGATCCGAGACATCCTGCTCGGTTGCCGACTCGCTGGTGCCAAACAGACGAGTAATCATGTAGAGCAACAACAGGGCGATAATCACGCCACACAAGCCAGCGAAGAGCAGAACGAGCAGAGGGGTTTCCAGTCCTACAATGTTATGGAAGACGTAGCCGAAAAAGCCAAATCCCAGCAAGAAGAACATCACGGATGTGGGGTTCAGAAACGATGACAGGGATTGGTTATGGCCGCCCGTATGCGCTTTTTGCGCGGCGTGCGGTTGGGCGTGGCTGGCGCTGTGGCTTGCCGTATGGGCGTGGCCGCCTGTATGCGCTCCAGGATGCTGACCAATATGGCCGTCGATGTGATGTCCGGCAGCGTGGGTAGCATCGGCGCTGCCATGCGCGAGATTGCCCAGTAGCGCGGTTACGATGAAGTAAACCAGCCCGACCAGAAAGCAAGCAAGAAACACAAGCGAGAGAGGATCAGTAGCGATCATAGCGATGTTCCCTTCTCCATTCGCAGAAACAGACGTGCGGGTAAGCGGATGTGGTCAAAGCGCCAACAACTCCTGTTGGACTCTCCATCCTTGCGGGAGCTTGTAGGGACGCGATGAATCGCGTCCGCCCGGTGCGAGCGTCGATGGGGAACGGACGCGATGAATCGCGTCCCTACAAGCTCCCGATTCTTCACCCGGAAGGATATTGACCCCTTTCCGATGATATAGACGCACACTAGCCCTTAATTTACAATATCCGGTTTTAACTGAGATGCGCCGTTTTGCTCTACATGATGCGATCTTGAGTGGGTAAGCGAATTGATATCTTCAACCGGTAAATCCAGCAGCTCATTAAAGAGCGCAATATAACGACGCGGGTCTTCCACGCTGGCAAGTTGCTCTAAAAAGCGCTGGAGCAGTGGCTCCGCGCGCCACTCTTCCGCGCTGGCCTCCAGCCAGGTACGCAAGCGGTCTCCCACGTTCTCAAACTCACTCAAAAGATCGGTGCTATAGTCTGGGAGGTCGCTGACAAGATAGCCGGGCTGCACCTTGAAGAAACGCGCCAGCAGGTCGCGGCTGGTCGCGGTCAGGTGAACGCGCTTGCCGTTCTCTAATTGCGAGAGGTAGGCCTGGCTGATAGTTTCGCCCATCTCCTCCTGCATGGCTCGCACAACTTCCATCTGCGTCATGGGGCGTCCAATCTCGCGTATATCGCCCTCAACTTCGCGCAGGTGTTTGATTTTTTCAGAAAGGTTCATTGTTTCCTCACATAGCTATCTGTTATAGATAATATAACAGATAGCTATTGCGTTGTCAAGGGCAAAATTGGGCGTAAGGAAGAGGCAGAATTACCTGTGGTATAATTGTTCGTAAATACAAAGGTGTAGTACGTATTCTTTGTTCAACTTGTCCGGTTGCGCCCTGCCTGGTAGAAGGAACTCATCTAGTATTTCTCGTTTACTACCACAGAAATCCTTCACGGAAAGAGATGATGCAGGCCTGCTCAATGCATTGAGTACGTAGGTAAGGAAAGTTCAGCCTTGAAAAAGAACATCGCCAGTCTCTCGGTCGTATTGCCCGCGCATAACGAAGAGGAAGCCATCGCGCATACCGTCCACGAAGTGATTGACACGCTTACAGCATGGTTACAGGACTTCGAAGTGATAGTAGTCGATGATGGTAGCCGGGATTGCACAGGCGCTATCCTGGATACGATTGCCGGGGCGCAGCCGGGCTTGCGCGTGATCCATCACGCGGTCAATCAAGGCTATGGAGCGGCCCTCGTGAGCGGTTTCGAGGCGGTCACGAAAGACCTGGCGTTCTTTATGGACTCCGATGGGCAGTTTGATATACACGACCTGGAGCAATTTTTTCCGCTGATCGGCGAGTACGATGCCGTGCTTGGCTTTCGCGTGAATCGCCAGGATACGCACATGCGCAAGGTCAACGCCTGGGGCTGGAAAATCCTGGTGGGCATGGTCTTCGGCGTCTATGTGCGCGACGTGGATTGCGCCTTCAAGCTGTACCCTGGCGATTTCTTCCGCGAGCATAAGCTGGAGACGCGCGGTGCTATGATAAATACCGAAATCCTCTACAAATTTACACGCGCCGGCTACACGTATACCCAGGTGGGCGTGCGCCACCTGCCCCGGCGCGGCGGCAAGGCTACAGGAGCCAAACCAGCTGCGATATTACGGGCTTTCCGCGAGCTAATCTACTACGCCATGAAATGGCATCGCGAAGAGAAACGCGAAGAACGCACCAAAGAACGCCTGACGCGCAACAAACGACCAAGCGTCGAGCCGGCAGGCGCGCGCAAGATGGGGAAGCAGTGAGCCAGGGCGACCGCGAGGGTCGCCCCTACCTACGAAATAGTTCTCCAGGATGGTTTACGTCGTAGTATGGTAGGGGCGACCCTCGCGGTCGCCCTGGTTGCGGTTGCGGTTGCCGTGGTCCTACTTCGGTACCATGCGCAGCGTACCCGCCGCGTTTTCCTCAACCATCTTTCGCTCAAAGAGCATGGGGTGATGCTCAACCCTCAGCCAGGGTTTGATGAAATCGTCGTAGTGCTTGCTGGCCGGGTGGCCCGATTGGCCAGGGTGATGGATGGAGAGCGAGGCCCTGGGGTCGGCCAGGTTGACTATTTGACGATAGGATGGCACCGTTACGATAACTTCGGGCTGGTTGGTCAGCGAAGAACCCATATTGACGGTGTCGATGTCGCCGCCGAAGGGGATGGGGCCGCGATTGAAGATTTTTTTGAGCAGCTTGACCGTACCCAGCGGGTGGTTGTAGCTCATCTTGTGGATCGCGCCATAGCGCCAGCGCGTTACGTCGTCGCCAAGTTTGGCGCGTAACTCCTCGATGGCGGCGTGGAAGGCGCTGTTGAGAGCGGCATCCCAGCTTTTCGGGCCGTTGGCGATCACGGCACCGGCGAACCAGCTGTCGTCGTGTTCGTTGAGCAGGCGGATCAGCAGGGGTTTGCCGCGACTGGTATAGCCGTTCTGCGGGTTGAGTACGGTCGTGCCAATGCCGAGATAGTTCTGCAACACGATCTCTTCATCGCCCAGCATCGCCCCGAAGACGATGCGCTCAAGCTTGAAGAGGAATGAACTGTACATGGCCGCGCCCGCGCTATCCGCTGCCAGCACGTAGTTCCAGGCGCGCAGCGTTTCCAGGGCGGCTTTCTCAACGGGCGTGGTGGGTGTGACTTTGAGCAGGTGCGGCGCCAGCTCGACGGCTGGCAGCGAGTACTGATCGGACTGAATGGTAGCCATGTCCGAGAGCGAGAGCTTTTTCTTGCTCGTCAATAAATCGCGAATGCGCCGGGCGCGATAGCCGTTTAACCACTCGTTGGTGATGTAGTAGGGGTAGCTGTCATCGACGACGCGGTTGTTGGCGGTGACGATGAAATGCTGTTCAGGGTTGAAGGTCTGGGGCAATTCCTCAAAAGGAATGTAGCCCGTCCACTCGTACTCACCCGTCCAGCCGGGCGAGGGAAGCAGACCCTGACCCCTGGCGCGGATGGGGATGGCGCCGGCCATCACATAACCAATGTTGCCATCGACATCGGCATACACCACGTTCTGTGGCGGCAGGTCCCAATCGCGCAGCCCCTCACGAAATTCTTCCCAGTTGGCGGCGCGGTTCATGTGATGCACAGCGGAAATGATGTTGTGCTTTTCCAGACCGGTCCAGTGCAGGGCCAGTGGAAGTTCTTGCCCCTGGTGTCCATTGCTACTCGATGTATCTGGCGCGGACGGAGCGAAGGTGGTCAGGATGGGGCCGTGACGGGTCACGCGCACCTCTTCAATGACGGCTTCCTGCGCGCCTTTGACGCGAATCTCCTCCCGGATAACCTGCGCTTCTTCCCATTTTCCCATGTATTCGTACTGGTTGGCATGTTCCGGGTGAAACTTCTCGATGTAGAGGTCTTCGATATCGGAAATGGCATTGGTTAGCCCCCAGGCGATACGCTGGTTGTGGCCGATCACAATACCCGGCGCGCCAGGGAAGCTGGCCCCGACCACGTCGATATCTCCGGCTGAGAGGTGGCACTCGTACCAGATCGAGGGGGCGACCTGTCCCAGGTGCGGGTCGTTGCAGAGAATAGGCAGGCCGGTGGTCGTCATGGTGCCATCAACAGTCCAGTTATTGCTGCCACCTAACATGCCAAAGCCGCTCAACATTTTGAGCTGTTCGTATTGCTCCACCATGCCGAGATTGATCCCCTGGTATGCCACACCCGGCGGCACTATCAAGGGGTGCTGCGGGTCGTACCCTGCTTCAAGTGTAGCGGCGCGTTCCGCCCCCAGTTTGGCGACGAGGCGGGCGCGCACAATTTCTGTCTCCCAGTTGCCGCCCAGGTTCCACCCCATCATCTTCGACCATTGGATGGTATCGGTAATGCGCCAGGGGTCGGGCTTGAAACGCAGGAT
>DAHVFL010000228.1 GCA_027316975.1 Chloroflexota bacterium
GCTCTATGAAGCGAGCTGGCGAGCGCAGTTCGTTTCCGGCATCATTATGCCGCTTATGAGGTTTATTGGGAACATCGGCTATGTCTTTGTGGCGGTAGCCGGCGGCATTATGGTTACGCAGGGAGCCATTGCCATTGGTGACATGCAGGCCTTTATCCAGTACGCCCAGCAATTCACGCAGCCGATCACCATGCTTGCCAATTTCGCTAACGTGATTCAATCGTCGATGGCTTCGGCTGAGCGCATCTTTGAACTACTCGACGAGCAGGAGGAGGTGCCGGAGACCGGGGATGCGCAGGTGATCGAACATCCCGGTGGCGCGGTCCGGTTCGAGCACGTGCGCTTCGGTTATGCGGAAGATTCTATCCTGATGGAGGACATGAATATCGATGTTCAGCCGGGGCAGATGATCGCCATCGTTGGCCCGACGGGAGCCGGCAAGACCACCCTGGTCAATCTGTTGATGCGTTTCTACGAGGTCAACGACGGTTCGATACTGGTGGATGGCGTCGATATTACCCATATCAAGCGTGGAAACCTGCGCCGTACCTTCGGCATGGTACTCCAGGATACCTGGCTCTTCAATGGTACTATTCGCGACAATATCGCCTATGGCCGCGAGAGCGCCACTGAGTCAGAGATTATCCAGGCGGCTAAAGCTGCCTATGCCGACCACTTCATCCGGACACTGCCAGAGGGATATAACACCGTGCTGAATGAAGATGCGTCCAACATTTCGTCGGGTCAAAAGCAGCTGCTGACCATTGCGCGTGCCTTCCTGGCCGATCCGGAGATACTGATTCTCGATGAAGCGACCAGCAGCGTCGATACCCGCACCGAGATGCAAATTCAGAAGGCCATGGCTGAACTGATGAAGGGCAGAACCAGCTTCGTCATCGCCCACCGGCTCTCCACCATCCGCGACGCGGAACTGATCCTGGTCATGAATCACGGCACGATCATCGAAAAAGGCACCCACGCGGAACTGCTGGCGAAGAACGGTTTCTACGCCGACCTGTACAACAGCCAGTTCACCGGACGGGTGCTTCAGGAGGAGGCGGTGTAAGGGTTCTCGCAAAACCTATGTGTTCTTAAAGAAAGGAGCAGCCTGTAAATAGCGTTTAGCAGGCTGCTCCTTTCGATTCAAAGATAGCGTTTGCGAATAATGAAGGGCGATTATATGCCTGGAAAATCCACAAAATAAAGCAAGCGAACAGCGTCGGAAGTATGATGTCTGAAATACTCACTAACTATGATCTCAATCGGTAAGGCTGCGCTCCATAATCTCAAGGGCTTCTTTACGACTAAGCGTACAATTAACTAAGTCTTGAAATTGCTGAGAAGTCTGAAGTCCCAACTGATGAGCCATTTCACTTACTCGATTAGGTCTCAATATATGCTTTGCACCCTTAGAGAGGCGCGTTCTAGAAACCTGTTTCTTCTTATCGTTGTAAATGATGTACTTCCAATCTCTACCTTCTTGACGAACCGCTTGCATCTTGTTGAGAAGTGCTTTCTCCACCTTATCCGAATCAAGTCCAGCCATTCTACTACGCCATTCTAATAAGATCACGAAGATATCGAAGCTCTGCTTTTAGCCGTGGACCCAATTCCTCTTCATCAGCCGTGAGATCATCTAGCTCTTCTGAAAGGATACATCTGAATTCTGTTAACGCTTCCACTCTCGTTGCACCAACGGCGTGTATGTGGAAGTATGGCTCACTCACGATAACCTCTCCATCATCATAAGCAATCTTTACTTTTAATGGACGAGTAAGTTGTTTCCCTCCTGGTAAAGGGCCGGAGATTTCAAGGGAAGTTAAAGGAAGGAAAATGTTTGGCTCAGAGGCCAATTTTGCATTAGACAGAATAGAGAAATGAAGTCTAGGAGTAGCGGCACTGGAGGCGCTTGTCTTAGCATTTACAGTAACTGTATCCATCTCAGCCCATCCCTTCTTTACTGTTTTGACTTCTGAGAAGAAAATTTATCTAGCTCTGTTTGCAGGGCATCGATAAATCCTTGTACAACCTCAGGAGAGACAATTATTTTACTAACACATTCCGCTTTGATTGTTCCCATCTCTTTTAGTTTGGTCTGATTTTCTTCAGGCGAACCTAGAAGTGTTGGTAACTGCATTTCAAAGAATGAAATGACAAACTCATGCTGTCCAGTTTGAACAAGCATATTGTTTGCATATCGACTCTGAAGGCCTTCCGGGAAATGCCAATCGACAGAGAGCGTTATTCCTTCTGATTCTCGCTGTTCTGGCCCTATCTGTTCACTCATAGATGCGCGTTCTTTCTCAATTGAAGTATGCTTCATTGCCTTCCTGCAATCCGCTTATCATAACTATAACCTATATCGTCAATAATCGCAATTATTGCTCAGGATATGCTATCGGCTGTTGGCGCAACTGGGTATGGAATACTGATCATAGAATATTTACAAGATCAGCGGCAACTTCACGCGAAACACACTGCCTTTCCCTGGCGTGCTCTCTACCGAGATCGACCCGCCATGTTCTTCGACAATGCTTTTCACAATTGCCAATCCCAATCCGCTGCCGCCGCGATCGCGCGAGCGGGCGGGGTCGGCGCGATAGAAACGTTCGAAGATGTGAGGCAAATCCTCCAGCGCGATACCGATGCCCGTATCGCATACGCTGAAAAGCGCGTTCCCATCTTGCGTGATAAGTGAAAGCGTCACCGTCCCCTCGTGGGGCGTGTATTTGAGCGCGTTTTGCAGCAGCGCCACGAGCGCCTGTTTCAATTTGTCGGCATCGCCGTAGACCTGCGCGGGGGTGATGTCATGCAAGATAATGCGCGGCCCCCGCGTCTTCGCTGCATCGAGAGCATGTTCGTCGAGGGCGCGATACTGGCGGTATACTTCCAGCATGAGACTATCCAGGTCAATTTTCTGACTGATTTTATAAAACTTCCTATAGCCATCAGGCTCTGACTCAGGTTTTTGTGCCTGACTGTCGGCGCGGGCCAGGATGAGCAGGTCGTTGACGAGGCGTCCCATGCGGTCAGCTTCCGCCTGCGCATCGCCCAGCGCGGCTGCCGCTTCGCCCGGCGCGAGGTCGGGCGCTTTCGCCAGCAGATCGAGGTTGCAACGAATGGAGGTGATGGGGGCGCGCAGCTCGTGCGAGGCATCGGCCACGAAACGCTGCTGGTGCTGGTAGGCCTCCTGCAACTCTGCCAGCATACCGTTAAAGGTGGTAGCCAGGCGCGTCAGTTCGTTTTTACCCATGATGGATTTCTCCGGCACGCGCTGGCCGAAATCCTGTAACTTGCTGATGCGCTGCGCCGTCTTCATCATGCGCCGCACAGTTGCCAGCACGCTCCAGGTAATGAACCAGCCACCGGCCAGCGCCAGGAGCATCACCAGCGCGCCCCCTTGCCACAGTAATAGCCGCAGGTTGTTCAGCGATTGCTGCAAATCGCGTTCTGAATGCGCGGTCTGAATAATATCCCCCGTCTGCTGGTTGATCGTGGTGTAGACGCGCACAGACTGCCCTTCATAGGTTACGGTGGTGTAGACGCTGTTGACGTTCCCATCCTTACTATAGCGCTGCTCGACGAAACGCGCCGCCTGCGCATCCCAGGGAATGGGGCTGATCGCCGCGCCTGCCACGCTCGGTTGAATAGGGTCAGATCGACTATAGATCGTTGTGGCAAGCAGGCGTAAATTAGTATCGAACACCTCGATGGCGATATTGCCCGCGCCCAACCCATTGATGCTATTATTCAAGTAAAGCGGAAAATCGTTACTGTTCTGAGAGGCAAGTAGTGCTTTTCCGAAATTAACGCTGGCGGCGCGGCTGCTCAATGCTGTATCAAGGTCGGAATACGCGCGTTGCTGTGCCTGCATATAAACGGAGTTGCCGAAAAACCAGAGCGCGAGTCCCAGCAGGAGCGCGTAGAAGAGCGTCAGGCGAAGCTGTAATGGAATGTACACGATGGTAGACGCCTCCTTGCTAATCGAGAACACGCAATACATAGCCCGCGCCTCGTATAGTCTGAATGAGGCGTTTTTCACCATGGTGCTCTAGCTTGTTGCGCAGGTGGCCGATATAGACTTCGAGCACATTGGGGCCGCCCTCGAAGTCGTCTCCCCAGATGCGGTCCATCAGCAGGCCGCGTGTCAGGACGTTGCGCGGGTTGCGCAGGAACAAGAGCAGCAGTTCATATTCTGTGGTGCTGAGGCTTATCAAGCGGCTGCCGCGCCGCGCCTGGCGAGTGGCGGTGTCCAGTTCGAGGTCTTCAAACGACAATACCTCGCGGGTGACGGCGGGCGCGCTGCGCCGGCGCAGCAAGGCTTTGACGCGCGCCAGCAACTCTTCGAGCGCGAACGGCTTCACCAGGTAATCGTCGGCCCCTGTTTCCAGGCCGGCCACGCGATCGGCTACCGCGTCACGCGCCGTCAACATCAACACGCTCAGTCCCTCCGCATCGGCTCGCAGGCGGCGGCACACCTCAAGCCCGTTGATGCCTGGCAACATGAGGTCGAGAATGACCAGTTCGGGCGGCTTCGCGCGCGCCAGCGCCAGGGCGCGTTCGCCGTTCTCTGCTACGGAGACGTTATAGCCTTCGTATGTTAGGGTGCGGCGTAACGCGCTCGTCACGCGGCTATCATCATCGACGATTAGAATGTGCGCGTTCATGATGTTTCAATTTCAATTGACGATCCATTCGATATCCCAGGGCGAGCGAGCAGGTATCTGAAACGCCTGGCGTGCCAGCCCGCCAGTCGTGTCAAACGCTGTAATACCACTTGTAGGATCGACGGCATATAATATTTTACTACCGGCACTCGGGGCAATGCCGGCAAAGCCTGATAGTAAGCCATACAAAGGATTTCTCCGGCATAGTGCGCCCACGCTCATCATACCATATGGTGAAAATCGCCAGACATCTAGCGTTGTTACGAATCTATAGAAGATATACTCCACGTAGCTGAATCGAGGCTGAATAATAAGCGGGAAATCCACTACGCCGCTCATCTGGTATGTTCTCCAAAAGCAGAATGCCTGTGGGCGAGCGTTTGCGCTCGCCCACAGGCATTCTGCTTTTGGAGAACAGCTATACCGTATCCCCCGGCTGTTGTAAGGGCTTCATTACTTCGGGTGTTTTTCCCGCGGGCGGATGAATCCAGGATTTGACCCGCAGATAGGCTGTCATCAGTCCGCCGAACCAGAGGCCGCCATAAACATAACCCGCCATCACATCGCTGGGCCAGTGCGCGCCGAGGTAGACACGCGATGGGCCGATTAGCACGATGAGCGCGGTGCTGATGGTGAGTAGGAAGTTGCGCAGGCGACCAGAACGCCAGTTAGTTGCCAGCAGGTAATTCAACAGACCAAAGAAGTTGACGTAGTGCATGACATGGCCGCTGGGGAAGCTTGGTTCGTTGATGACGCGCGCTACCGCGACCAGTTCGCTTGTCGGACGCGGACGCTTGATGAGGCGCTTCACAATCCAGTTCAGGATATTGGATGACGAGGCGAGCAATATAAAAATGGCTTCAAGGCGAAAACGCAAGGCCCAGAAGATGCCCGCGATGCCAAAAGTGAGCGGCGCTCCTATTTTGGGGAAGCCAATATCCGAAATGCCTGTCATGAAGCGCCGCAGCCAGGGGTTGCGGTAGCTTTGCAAATTGCGCGTGATGGTCTTATCGCCGGGGAAAAATTGCGTGTAGCGAGCGATCAGCGAGATCATTATCGCGCCGGAGAGCAGCCAGAGGTAAAAAGCCAGGAAGATAGTGCCGCGTGAAACAGCGTGGCGACCTGAAACAGAGGTCTCAGCCGCTACACGCTGCGCCTCTGTCACGGCTGGCTTTATATTTTGCTCGACCGCACTGCCAATCTGCGGTAATACAACGGCGGGTCTCTGCTGTGTAGTCTCTTCCAGTTTTTCAGGTGGTTGTGACGTTTTTTTCATACTGGCTTCTTTCTTATGTGGGTATGCTCGTACTTGTAACCGGCGTCCCATCGCTTTTGAACGCGCCCTCGTGAAGTCCCGGCGCGTTCTTCCCGGAGACACGAATGTTCAATGCCGCCGGTAGCACCGTGATTACTGCCGGCGTGTATCCAAGAGGTTCTCCATCAGCCTGAAGTTCTAACGGCTCGTCGGCAGTCACGCGCAACGATCTCACGCGCAGGCGTTTGATTTTGGGCTGATAGGGTCTTCTCCCCTGGCTGATAGAAACGGCATGGCGCAAGTACTCAGCTTTGCTAAAGTTGCTATAAATGACCGCGTCGAGCAGTCCATCGTCCATCAAGATTTCTGAAGCTACCTGTAAGTGCGCGCCATAGAAAGGCGCGTTGCAGACCGTTACTTGCAATGCCTGATAGGAGCGGTGCCTGATGCCATTGACTTCTATTCTCACACGCGTGGCTTTGAAGCCGAATAATGTTTTCAGGCCTTTCAACGCACCGCGCAGGGTCGAAAGTAGCCCTGGTTGCTTGATCTCCTCTGCTGCCGGGAATAATGCCGCTTCCAGGCCCACTCCCGCCACTTCCAGGAACGTATGATTATTGATCATTCCCACGTCTATCGTGCGTGTTTCGCCGTTTGCAATGGCAAAGCAGGCAGCAGGGAGAGTATCGGGTATATTCAGACTATGCGCCAGGTTGTTCATCGTGCCTGTGGGAATGATGCCCAGAATGCTTTGTGTACCCACCAGCCCGTTGGCGACCGCGTGGATTGTGCCATCACCCCCGGCTGCGATAACCAGTTCTGCCCCGTCTTGCGCCGCCTGCTTTGCCATGCCCTCGCCTCCGTCTTCAGGAGTGGTATGCAGCACGTGTGGTTCGATTCCACACGCGCGCAGACCTTCCAGCATAGTATGTTCGGTCTCTTCTGGCGACATTCTTTTTTCTGTCACCGTCGAGATGCCGGAGGTCGGGTTAAAGATCAGTACTGCTCTCATTAGTTCATCTTTCATAGTGCTTTGAACGCTTGAGGCTATATCTATCGGAGAACCGCGTAGTAGGTCGCGGGCCGTTGAGACATGAGCATCTCCTTTTCGAGCAACAAAGCGCTTGCCAGTTACCTATTCTTATACTATACACGTGAAACTCGTCAGGAAGGAATACACTCGCCCTGCTACAGCGTCTCCCGTAGCCCTAACTCTACTTTCTCAGCAAAACTTTTATGATTTCCAACAATCAAACTCGGTAATGCGCCTGTCGCCGTCCTGATGATTTTTACCAACCAAAAACGGGAATGATTACGAATCGGTTGCTCCCGTCCTGTAGGGACAAGGGGCGGATGTGGGGAAGGGCGGGGGCCTTGTGCTTGTCCTGGTGGCTGTGCGATTCGTTGGGGTTTTGTGTCGCAAAAGGGCCATATCCCAACGAGGACAAGCACAAGGCCCCCTCATC
>DAHVFL010000229.1 GCA_027316975.1 Chloroflexota bacterium
CGATAGAATAGAGCAACGGGTTCAGGAAACCCAGGTTGAAACCGCCATTTGCCAGCGACTTCTCATTAATGAGCGCCAGCAAAGCTGCCCACATGGGAGCCGCCGCCGAGGTGCCGCCAACGGATATCCAGGGCGAAGCTCCACTACAGCCGCTGGCCGCCACCGTGCAGTAGATGGGATAGCCTACAGCAGGGTCGGCGTTCAATGAAACATCAGGAACTTCGCGACAGAAGCTGCCGCTGGTCGCACCGCACGGCACGTTGGAACTAAAACCAGCGATGTTGGTGGTAGGATTCTGTTGCCAGGTGGGCATCCCCCAGAGAGTACTCTGACCGCCGCCTGAAGCATTACCGCTATTGTTCCATACCTTCTCAGAGACATAGGTACCATTCGCCGCGATCGTGAGCGAGGTGCCACCTACGCCAGTAACATTTGGCTGTGACGCAGGATCGTCCACGCTGGGCGTGGTAGGCGGCGTATTCCTACAATCATTGCTACCAGTGTCACCAGAGGCAGCAAAAATGGTCTGGCCCTGAGCGGCGGCTACCGTAAAGAGCGTATTCTCCTGCGCGTAGACCGCCTGCGCAAAAGCGTCCGACTCGCAACTGCCCCAACTGGTACTGACGATTGGCGTCGCGTCGCTGACGATCTGGCTCCAAATTGCCAGGTAGCCCACAGCAGTGTTGGCAGATTCGTAGACGCGCAGGCTTGCCAGTTTTGGAGCCGCGCTCAACACGAGTTCCATATCCAGTTCGACTTCAATTGCGGCGGATGATGCTGGTTTGCCCGTTCCGCCATTGACCAGAATGCGCGTAATGGGAACAGAAGCGCCGCTATAGCAACTGGTATACGCGGTGATATCGCTGGCATTGTAATCATCCAATTCGAGCAGCGCAACTGTTTGTCCTTCCCCGCGCAATCCAGCGCTGTAGAGCGAAGTCAAATTATATGCAGTAGCGACCTGGCTGGGAATATAGTAGCTATAGGTTGGCCCCGGTTGAGCCGCCAGGCAACCCACATTGCGCGCGCCGGCCACAGAAGCGGTGACACGCGTTTTAGATAACACGGGCGGGTGTGTGAACTGGCGCGCATTGTCCAGACCGGTGATGCTCTGGATATATGGCGCGATAGTATCCGGCACGCTGGGATCGCTGCCCGGCGCGTAAAAGACTCGCCCACCAGCAGTAACATAATTATTGATCGAAATATGAAAAGCGCGTTCAGCCTGTCCAATCGTGCCCTTAAAACCAATCGCCAGTTGGTGTTTGTACGTCTGTGTAATACTGAAGCCCGCCTGCTGCAAGTAGGCAATCACGGCAGATTGGCTGCCCTGCGATGGAGCAAAGGCGCGCGCGATTTGCGCAGGTGTGAGATAACGATGAGCGGTAACTGAACGCGAGCGCGACATTGAATCTACATAACTTGTGAGCATCTGCTGATTTCTCAGCCGGTAACCGACCAGCACCTGGATGGGTGTGTTAGGGTCGGCTGGCCTTTGCAACGTGCTACTTTTCTCCAGCCCTGGCACATGTCCGGGAAGTGTTACCAGTGTGCTGGCCTGCGCGCTCCTGGTCTGACCAAAAGGCGAGATATGATAGACAAAAAACGTTCCCAGTAAAAGGAAACAAATTAGCGGAATAAAGAGCGCCATTTGCACCCGGCGTGGAGTGCGCGGACTTTTCCCCCAGGCAGTAAAACGCGCATTCGCCATAAAAATTTCTCTCCTGCGATATTCATATATAGACACTTCTGGAATTGTTATCGAGGCGAGCGCCAGCCTGTACCCCCTGGCAAATATGCAGGCAAAACCGGCTCGTACCGGGATGGTTCCCGCCCCGGTCGCCCGAACGCTTTCTTCCAACCATGTTGACGTATAGTTAAATACTCCATAACATAGCAATCAAACGAGTAGGACTTGAGTACCTGTACCTGTCAGGGTGAGAACATGCTCTGGATGTCCACCCTGTAAAAATGGCAGGCTATGCAGCGTGTATACGATGGTAATAATTTTTTAGGGACACATCCAGGCATGGTATAGACATGGCGACCGCAAGGGTCGCCACTACTATACGGCGCCTTCTGCCTGTTTTCGTCTATAGTAGTGGCGACCCTTGCGGTCGCCATGTTTCGGGTGCAACTATCGAAAAGCCCTACATCTGAGAGGTCAGCATGTGCAATACCGTTGTCATTGCTGGTATACTAACAGCACGGCCTGTTGGGGAAGCAAGTGTGGAAGAAACGAGAAGCGTGCAAGAACGTCCGCAAGAGGCTAGAGCAACAACGCTCTACATCCATACCACCCATACCCCCGTTGTCGCGACAATGACAACGAAGGAAGTGGAAAGAGCATATGCCGGCATGAGAACGAAAAAGACAACGGGCGAAATTAATTCGATCCCTGCGCGCGTGAATGTGTTGGATTTTAGCACGCTTTATGAAAAATTCAGCCGCCCCATTCACTCCTACATCTATCGCTTACTGGGCAGTCAAGAAGACGCGGACGACGTTACTCAGGAAGTCTTTACGCGGGCCTATGTCTCCTGGAATGATCTCTACGATCGCGACAATCTTTCACCCTGGCTCTATCGCATCGCCACGAATCTATGCGTGGATCAATTGCGCAGGCGCAAGCGCATCTCCTGGTGGCCTCTGACACGCGACCACCGCGAGGGTGACGCGGGCGATAGGCATGAAGAGGATATGTCATACCTGCCTCCCAACAGCGGGGGTATTCCAGAGGTAGGCGAGCGCGAACATATCCAGCGAGCGCTCGCCAACATGCCGCGTGATTATGCCGTCGCGCTCGTGTTGAGTGCTGCTCAAGGCGTTCCCTACCAGGAAATAGGCGAAATCCTGGGCATCTCACCCAATGCTGCCGCCACCCGTATTTCACGCGCCAAGCGTTTGTTCATGGAAGCCTACCAGCAGTGTAACGACGAGGGCGCAGGCAAGCAGGAGCGATAAGTATGGATAACGCGAATCTACCGCCATTGCCGGCAGTGAATCAAAGCGGCCCTCAAGTTTGCGCTGTTATACGTCTGTATCTTGCCGTCATCGATGACCTCACCGCAGAACAGGCAGCGCTTCTCAACGCGCACATAGCTACGTGCGCAGCCTGCGGGGAAGAATTTCGCATCCTGGAACGCGCCACCTTGCTGCTTGGAAGCGCCGTTGCGACCGCGCCGTCGCCGCGTATAGACGCCGCTATTCGCGCTATGCTCGAGGGGCGCGGGCAACGGCAACAACCAGGTACCACCCCGGCGGCGTTCATCACCCGGCGTCCCGCGCCGCGCCGTCGCCTTGTGAGTCTCGCAGGCGGGTTGGTCACTGCGGCTATACTGCTCCTCGCTCTTTTTGCTTCGCTGCGCTTTTCCAGCATCTTCGACACGTCCGCTATGCATACTGCTTTTGCATTACCGGCCAATCTCTCCTGGAACCAGTATGTACTCTATCATAGCGAAACCAGGATTGGCGCAGGTGGGCATCTCTACCAGGTAGTCACTTATGACAGGCTGGGCACCGGCAATATGCGCGTCGAAACAAAGATGGAGAACCAGATCGATGTAATCGCTGTCGGTAACAACCAGGAAACGCTTGGTATGGATACGCTCCGCCACGTCGCGCAGATGGGCGCTGACCGCTGGATGGTAGATGATTCTTTGTTTGACCTCAGGCAATTGCGCCATGATTTTCAAACAAAAGACGCGACTTATATCGGCACCGGTACCTTCAAAGGGCAGGCAGTCTACCGCATACGCTTCAAAAATGGCCTCGTCATGCTGCTTGACATGCAGTATCGCCCGGTCAATGTGCTGCGTGGCGCGGTTGGCCCCGGCACAGGCGAACCCATCTATACCAGCTTACAATTGCTCTCTCCTTCACAGGTATCGCCGTCGATGTGGGATATGAGCATTCCCCCCGGCTATCGCATGGGAACACTGCCTGCGCAACCGTGAGTAAGCTCCTGTCCACCCCCTGTGCCATGCAACGGTGGCTTGCCCGGCTTCCAGAATCGCCCGGCGACGAACCATGCCAGAGTAGCCAGCAGACCGATCAGCGAGAGTATGGCGCCAGTGCGCGCAGAGGATGGAGCATAGCGATAGCTCAGTATATGCTGTCCAGGGCCAACCTTGATCGCGGGCAGCACCCCCGCGATCTGCTCGACAGGTACAGTGTGTCCATCTAGCTCTGCTGTCCAACCGGGAAAGGCTGGCGTAGCGACCACGAAATACGCTTCCGTGCTGGTGGAAAAAGCGAATGTATGTAGTTCCGGCGTCTGATTTACCACGCGCACAGGGATATCGAGTCGCTGAATCTGGTCGAGCGATGGCGCGTGACTACCTGGCCCTGCTTTGACGAGGTAGCCGGGGCCAGCATCGGCTGTGTTTTTGTAGATAAAGGTGCCGTCCACTTTCCTTACCTGCACCAGGTGCGGGTCGCTGAGCGACCACCGCGATACCACGACGCTCACATTCATATGACCAAGCAGCCGGGCATCCGGCTTGACAGAAGGCGAATCATAGGCTGGAATATGGAGCTGATTACCACTCGCGCTATAACCGCCAGCACGCTGCATGTAGGAAGCATACGACTGGATCAAGAGGGGATTCCAGCCATCGGCGAGTCGCACCTGCAACTGCACCGCGCTCGCTTGCAGAATATTTTCCTGCATATCGTATATGCGCCCGGAGCCAGCCAGTTGCGCGGCAGTGCGCGCCAGGCGCGAAGGCGTGGTAACTACACTCACGTCGCCGATGCGAGCATCTCCTCTATCCGTTACTGCGAGCGAGAATGCAACGACAAGAACCGTGAGTATACCAGCAGCAAGCGCCGCACGTAACGATATACGCCGCACAGCGCGCAGGAGCGAGTCTGCACCAAGCCCGGCCAGCAGGGATATCAGTACGAGCGCGACAAACCAGATACGCGCGAGACCCCGAAAACGATCGAAATCGGGCAGGACCCGTGCAACGAGCAGATAGAAAGGCGAAGAGTTGCCCATCGCCAGCCCGGCCACGAGTACAACGCCGAGAACCAGCGGCCTGGCTTTGCGCCAGTTCATCGCTATGCCGAACAGCGCCAGGACCAGGACAGCCAGCCCGGGAGTGATCACACCCTCCCAGAGAAATCCGGGTGGCCGTTGGTTCATCAGTGAGTAGAGAAGGCTTCCTAACGGATAAGTATCGGTAGAACGTACCGAAAGCTGGCGAGTTGAGTTGGCGGTGAACTCCATCAGGGGGAGTAGATAGATCGCGGCCAGCAGAATGCCGATGCCGCCCGCCGCCGCTAACCCTGCGACCGACATGAGAAACGCCCGGTGGCCCTCCTGCCGCCAACGCTTCACGAGGAGCCAGGACGCCAGTCCGGCGGTCATCAACAGACCGTAGTACGCCATCTGGGGATGCCCGGCCAGAAGGGTAAACGCGAGACAGACCCCAAATATCGCGCCCCAGCGACACGGGTCTCGCACTGTCGCCCGGCAGGCCAGGGCGAGCCAGGGAAACCAGGCAACCGTCTGGACAATAGTAATATGTCCGGCGCCGAGATGTGCAATCAGCCGTGGCGTCGCCATATAGCTCACGGCAGCCACGAGCGCGGGCAAACGCGGCAAATTGAAGGCGCGGCGCGCCAGCAGCAGCATCCCCAGCCCCGCGAATACCAGGTGTCCCATGATGAGTACGAGATAGTAGTCGCGTAGTGAGAGGAAGTGGACCAGGTGCGTCGGTGGGTAGAAAAACGCAGCCAGTGGATCAGCGGCAAGCGGCAAGCCACCACCGAAATAAGGGTTCCAGAGCGGCAAACCATGCCCCTGCGCAAAGGTACGCTGGATCAAAAGCGCGGTGGGCCAGTGGCTGGTTAGCAGGTCGCTGCCTATCCAGGTCGCGGGCAACTGGCTCTGCATAAATGGCGCAGGCATAAGAAGCGCGATGGCAACTATAACGAGTGCGGCCAGTTGGCCCGCCAGGGGTAGCCAGGGTACCAGGTTCTTTTCCCAGAATCGCTTTCGCATGGCTCGCTCTGTACTCATGCATCTGCCTCATATCTATTGGCGCGTTACGCTTCATAAAAAACAAGTGCCTCAATGTATAATGCTTCAAATTGCCAGATATACGCACTTTTCTATGGAAATGGGAAGAAGCTGGCAAAATTGTTCATTTGACCCTGCTCTTCTCGCCGGGATACAATACAGCCAGTCTCTTGTTTTACGCCTATCTCCACAATGAGGTGGAAGGGGCAACACATACAGCCCCGGAGGAGTACGAATCTATGTCTGAGCATACACCTGTGATAGTCGCGGCAGTTCGCACGCCGACCGGAAAATTTTTAGGAGGCCTCGCCAGTTTTTCCGCGCCACAACTGGGCGCAATCGTGATTAAAGAGGTAGTGCGCCGCGCTGGTATCGAGCCTGACACGATAGATGAAGTGATTATGGGCAATGTCGTCTCTGCTGGTGTCGGGCAGGCTCCCGCGCGCCAGGTCGCCATTCATGCCGGTTTGCCCGATGACATCCCCGCTTTTACCGTGAACAAAGTCTGCGGCTCCGGTTTGAAAGCCGTGATGCTTGCGGCTCAGGCTATTCGCGCCGGTGACGCCCAGGCATTCGTAGCAGGCGGTATGGAGAGTATGAGCAATGCGCCCTACCTGGTGACGAATGCCCGCACCGGCTATCGCATGGGCAACGCCGAAATGATCGATGCCGTCGTGCATGACGGCCTGTGGTGCGCCTTCGAAAACATCCATATGGGCTGTGAAGCCGAGATCATCGCCGAAAAATTTGGCGTGACCCGCGCTGAACAAGATCATTTCTCGCTGCAAAGCCATCTACGCGCCGCCGCAGCCACTACCACCGGACGTTTCAAGGACGAGATCATTCCTGTTGAAGTGAAGCAGAAAAAAGGCATACAGGTAGTGGAAGACGACGAACCCATTCGCGGCGATAGCACGATGGATATACTGGCAAAACTCATGCCCGTGTTCCAGCAGGGTGGCACTGTCACAGCGGGCAATGCCCCCGGCCTGAGCGATGGAGCCTCGGCCACCATCGTCACCGACCAGAATTTCGCGCAGGCCCACAATCTACCCGTCCTGGCGCGCATCACCGGCTACGCCTCAGCCGCCATCACGCCGCGCTACATTTTCGCCGCGCCTACGCGGGCAGTACGTCGCCTGCTCGACATCACTGGCCTGAAAATCAGCGATTTCGATTTGATCGAAGTCAACGAAGCCTTCGCCGCGCAAACGCTCGCCAACGGCAAAGAACTCGACTGGGACTGGTCGCGTGTCAACGTCAACGGCGGAGCCATTGCCCTGGGCCATCCCATCGGCTCCAGCGGCTCCCGCGTGCTGACCACCCTGATC
>DAHVFL010000022.1 GCA_027316975.1 Chloroflexota bacterium
GAGGAGCAGTGATGCTGCCGGGGGAAACCAGCGCCCCGTTGCTCAATTGTAGGGGAGAACTGCTGACGCGCACGTCGCCATTATTGACGACGAACGGCACAGGCGAACCGGCCAGCTTATGTATCGCGCCCGTGTTTTCTTCGCTGATTTCGCGCCCGCCGACATACGCGGGACTGGCGATACGCGCTCCCGGCGGTTCCAGGCCAACCTCCTGAACCCGCACCACGATGGCTGTAATATTGTCAGGGCCGCCATTCTCATTGGCGCGCTCAACGAGGTGATAGACGCTCTCCTGGGGTACCGACTGGTCTACGATGCGCATGACTTCTTCATCGCTTATCAGGCCGGATAGTCCATCGGTGCAAAGCACCACGCAATCGTTCTCTTGCAATGGCTCCAGGAACACATCCACCTCAACATCGGGTTGCGTGCCCAGGCAGCGTGTAATGACGTTGCGCTGCGCGTGAGTGCGGGCCTGGTCTTCGGATAGCAAACCGGCTCGCACCTGTTCGGCTACCCAGGAGTGGTCCTGCGTAATTTGTCGAGCCTGGCCCCCGCGCACAAGGTAGGCCCGGCTATCACCCACATTGGCGATATAGGCCATATTGCCGCGTAGTACTGCCGCGACGCAGGTGGTGCCCATGCCGCTGCGCAGCAAATTCTCCGCGGCGCGCTGGTGAATCGCGAGGTTGGCGCGTTTAATGGCCTGGAGGAGAGGAGTTGTTACATCTTCATTGTCGTCCATATAATAGGCATTGCTTACCGTATCAACCGCGATTTCGCTGGCGACCTCACCGGCGGCATGTCCTCCCATGCCATCGGCAACGATAAATAACGCACCCTTCATCGCCATGACCTGGGGGTCCCTGGGGATGACATAGGCCATATTATCTTCGTTGTGTTCGCGTTTGCGGCCAACATCAGTTAGCTGTGCCGGATCAAGACGAAGTTGTTTCGCCAACGCCATTATCTCCCGTTATGAATGAGGCGATATGTTATGAAGAATCAACGCAATCTCCATTGCGCCCCCTGAAACTGTAAGCTATAATACTCCAACGCAAAGAAAAACGCAACGCCGGTCGGTTTTAGATGTTTTGCTTTGCATGTATGCCTACTATCATTATGAAACGAGTATACTCTGTTGCTGCACAGCACGCAAGATGTGTAACATCTGAACTAGCACTATTGGGGCGGTAGAATGGAACTTATCCAATTAGATACCCACACCTGGGTTGTCCAGGGGGGCGCGAATATTGGCGTGATCGCGTATGAAGGGCGCTGCCTGATTATCGATAGCGGCATTGATAAAGATGCCGGTTCGGCTATTTTGAAGCAGGTGAAGAAGCTGGGCCTTGCGCCGACCGCGCTGCTTATTACGCACGCGCACGCGGACCACACGGGCGGCGCGCATCACCTTGTGCGACAGACGGGGCTGAACGTCTATGCCACGCGAGTTGAGGCGTCGGTGATGGCGAGTCCTCTGCTGGAGCCGCTTTACCTTTTTGGGGGGGCTGCGCCTCCAAAGGAACTACAGCACAAATTTTTCCTGGCGAAGCCCTGCCTGGTCGGTAGTATACTAGCGGGGGATGAGCAGGTGATCGACCAGATTCCGCTCGAAGCGCTTTCATTAGCCGGACACAGCCCCGAACAGGTGGGGGTGGCCTTCGGCGACACGCTGTTTGTTGGCGATGCCTTTTTAACGCCCGATATCCTGGATAAACATCGCATTCCTTTCTATACAGACATCGCGGCAGGACTTACTACCCTCGATATGCTGAAACAGCGCGTATCTTCGTTTGCTCATATAGTGGCCGGGCATGGCGAGGTATACACATCACCGGCGCGCGCGCTGCAGGCTATCGAGTACACGGCGCAATGCCTGGAGAACATCCTGGAACAGACCCGCGCCGCGCTGGTGTATGGAGAAGGACGCCCGACAAGTCATATACTACGCGCGGTGGCTGATGCGCGGGGAGCGAGAATCACTTCGCTGTCCCAGCACGCGCTGTATACAACGACGGTGCAGGCTGCCCTCAGCGCCCTCTACGCGCGTGGCGAGATTCATCCACTGTTCGAGGGCAACTTTTTGTTGTGGCAAAGACAGAAGTGACACCCGCAAGGGGTGTCGCTACTGTTACCAGCATTATTTCAGGGACGTTATACAGCCAGTACGAGGATGACTTTGCAGAGAAAAGAATGCTATGCGCATCGCTATTAACGCTCAATTGCTATCGTACAGCGACACCTATCGTAACGGCGGCATCAGCCGCTACATCCGGCATCTGTTGAACGCGATCGCACGGCAGCCCGGGCAGCACGAGTATACTGTTTTTGTCAATGGAGAGGAGACGGTGAGTCGTCTCAGGCAAGAGCAGGGACAGGCGGCGCAGGTCGCATATATTCCTGTTCACTGGCCCGAAAATCGACCTGCTTCACGAGTGTTATGGGAACAACGGGACCTCCCGGCGCTGCTGCGCGAGCGGCGCATCGAGGTATTCCATTCCCCCGCGAATGTGCTGCCGGAGATGCTGCCACGCGAGTGCGCAAGCGTCGTCACACTGCACGACCTGGCGTTCTTGCTCTACCCGGAAGTGCTGACCCGCGCCAAAAGAGTCTATCACCGCATTTTTACCACGCGCAGTTTGCGACGCGCAACCGCGATCATCGCGGTCTCGAACAGCACGAAAGAGGACGCGGTAAAACTGGTGGGAATCGCGCCCGGCCGCATACAAACAGTCTATACATGTATCGATGAGCGGTTTTCAAACGTTATTACTACTGAGGAAAAGCAGACCTTTTGCCGGGAGCATGGGTTGGACGGTGGCTACCTGCTTTATCTTGGCACTCTGGAACCACGCAAAAACATTCTGACCTTGCTGGAAGCATACAGGGAATTACGCGAGGTCTACTCCCGAAAAGAGAAACTGGCGCTGGTGGGTGGAAAAGGCTGGCTGTATGACGACATTTTCGCGAAAGCGCAACGTCTGGGGCTGGTATCTGAAGTACTATTCCCCGGCTATGTTTCGAATGAAGAACAACTCCTGTGGTATCATGGGGCGTCGGCTTTTGCGTATCCATCGCTCTATGAGGGGTTTGGTTTACCGGTGGCGGAGAGCCTGGCGTGCGGTGTTCCCGTTGTCACCTCGAATGTATCGAGCTTACCGGAGGCGGGCGGTGATAGCGCCCTGATGGTAGACCCGCTGGATAGCCACGCGCTGGCGGCAGCTTTGCAGCGGGTGCTGACCGATACACGCCTGCGGCAGCGATGCGTCGAACTCGCGCCAACGGTCTTCCGGCGATTTTCGGCGCAGGTGATGGCCCGGCAGACCATCGCGGTCTATGAAAAGGCGGCAGCCCTGCACCGGGCGCGGCGACAAAAGCGCGAGACGACCCGCGCGCGCTAGTGGCGTGTTTCCGTTCTATGCAAACGGGGTCGTGTTATGATACGAGAAAAAGATACATTATGAATGGCAGTAAACTACAACAAAGCATCACCGGGGTTCAAAGAACAGTGCCTGAGATAGAGACAACAGAAATGCCCAATATGACCACAGGTAGTCCGGGTGGGTCAACCGGCCCTATGACGAAAGCGCTTTTCCAGCGTCGCTCAAATCGCCGCCGCTGGCGCATTTTTGAGCGTATCGCCATTGTTATTCTGGATACTCTATTGATAGGCGTATCCTTCTGGCTTGCCTATTATTTTCGCTTTACGGTTCTGTCTGGCAATACATTCCTGACTTCGTTACGCAACAACATCGGTGGAACCGAGAATCTGCCACGGCACATTTGCGCCTCGCTTAATGGCACCTGCTACCCGTTCAGTAGTTTCCGCTTCCTCGGAATTGGCGTTATCACCGGGCTGCTGCTCATTTTTGCGCTGCGTGGCCTGTACTCGATGCGCTTGACGGGAAGCTGGTTTCGCCAGGCGTGGACGATCATTAGCTCAACCACGCTGGGTGTGGCCTTTCTGATAACCTACTATTTTGTCTTTCAACCTCCATCCAATTCGCGCCTGCTGGTGCCTTTTGTATGGGCAGGGGCGATTGTGGTGTTGTGCCTGGGGCGGTTGATCGTCTCTACGGTCATGGGTATGCTCTACCGGCGCGGGCTGGGCGAGACGCGCTTGCTGGTAGTCGGCTCCGGTCGTCTGGGCAAGCTGATTATGCAGCACCTGGCCGCCAGCCCATCGCTTGGCTTTTCCATCGTGGGCTTCTTGCATGATATGAAAGAGGAAGAGGAACCCGGCGATTTCGGACGCTTTAAGATGCTGGGGACGCTTGAAGACCTGGGCATGGTGATACGCTCGATGCAAATTGACGAGGTGATTATCGCACTCCCCTCCAACTTACACCAGCAAAGCATTCGCAGCGTGCGCCTGTGCGAGCGCCTGGGTACCTCGTTCAAGCTGGTGCCCGATCTGTATGAGTATGAACTGAGCCTGTCGCGCATCGACATGAATGCCATCGAGGGTATTCCGCTCATTGGCATCAAGCAGGAATCCATCAATACCGTCCAGTTACTGGTGACGCGCATGGTAGATATCGGTCTTTCGATAGTAATGCTGGTACTTGGATTACCCTTCTGGATGTGTATCGCGCTGGCAATCAGGTTGACATCGCCGGGCGAAGTGATCTACCGGCAAACTCGTATTGGCCTGGACGGGCAGCCGTTCAAGGTCTTCAAATTCCGCACGATGTATAAAAACGCGGAACGGGGGCTGGACGGTTTACTGGAGCGCAACGAAGCCCAGGGGCCGCTCTTCAAAATCAAAGACGACCCGCGCATTACTCCGGTAGGGAAATTTTTGCGGCGCACCAGTTTTGACGAATTTCCTCAACTGCTCAACGTGATTAAAGGGGAGATGAGCCTGGTGGGGCCGCGCCCACCGCTGCCGCACGAGGTAGCGGAGTATGCCGACTGGCAAAAGGAGAGGCTGTCGATCAAACCTGGTATGACCGGCCTGTGGCAGGTGCGCGGTCGCAGCGATATCAGCTTTGATGAAGGCGTTTTGATGGATTTGTATTATATTGAAAACTGGTCATTGCGTCTCTATTTCATGGTTCTCTTACGCACTATTCCGGCAGTTTTGTTCAGCCGGGGAGCATATTAGGAGCGCATTTCGATGAAAGTGGCTCTGGTTCATGATTACCTTAATCAAATGGGAGGGGCGGAGCGCGTGGTGTTGGCGCTGCACGAACTTTTCCCGAACGCGCCACTGTATACCTCTATGTATGATCCGCGGCGCGTTGACGCGGCTTTTCGCTCGCTAGATATTCGCACCTCGTTTATGCAAAAATTGCCCCTGGTGAAGAAGCATCATCAACCGTTTCTGCCACTCTATCCGTATGCTATGGAAAGCCTCGATTTGCGCGGGTATGACCTGGTGCTGAGCAGTTCCAGCGCCTTTGGCAAAGGGGTGATTACGCGGCCAGGTACCATGCATATCTGTTACTGCCATACCCCCATGCGCTGGTGCTGGAACTATGAGGAATATGTCGAGCGCGAGCGCCTGGGCAAGATGGCGCGAAGTGTGTTGCCATTCTTCATTACCAACCTGCGCGTCTGGGATCAAACGACATCGATGCGCGTTGATCACTTTATCGCTAATTCACCCGTGGTGGCGGATCGCATCCAGAAATATTACCGGCGCGAAGCAGTGGTCATTCCACCGCCGATTGAGGCCAGCCGCTTCCTCTTTGAACCCACGATACACCCGGAAGATTACTTCCTGGTGGTGAGTCGTTTTATGCCGTATAAGCGTATTGACCTGGCTATCGAGGCCTGCAATCGCTCAGGCTTGCCACTGGTCATTATTGGCAGCGGGCGCGACGAACAACGGCTGAAGAAGCTGGCCGGGCCGACCATCCGTTTCCTGGGCCGGCTTTCAGACGAAGACGTGCTGCATTACTACGCGCATTGCCGCGCGCTCATCCTGCCGGGGGAAGAAGATTTTGGCATTACCCCATTGGAGGCGCAGGCTTCCGGTCGCCCGGTCATCGCCTTTGGCGAGGGAGGCGCGCTGGCCTCTGTAATTGACGGGGTAACGGGGGTGTTCTTCCACGAACAAACAGTGGCAAGCCTCGTGGAAACGCTGGCGACATTTGACGAGTCACGCTATGATCCGCAGGCCATTCGCAATCACGCGCTTGAGTTTGATAAACCACGCTTCCATCGCCGTATGTTGCAATTTATCGAAGCAAAGATGAGCGCGAAAAAATCTCATGAGTCGCGCTCACCGACCAATGAATTAGTACGCTGAAATCTCCGCGAAACATGAAAGGGCTGGACGTATCGTGGAACTACGAACATACTGGTCGATCATATGGCGACGTATCTGGGTAGTGGCGGTCATAGTGGTAGTGGTGGGGTTATACGTTGGCTATCAATATTATCGCCTGCGCAACACGCCGGGCGCGTTAAAAGCCTTTAGCTCGACTATTACCATACAGGTGGGCCTGCAATCCACCGCCAAAGGCGACCCCAACACTGCCAATTATGTTACGGTGTCCGAAGCGCTTGCCGATACCCTCATAACTGGCCCCATCCTCTCGTCACGCGAATTCGACCAGGACGTTTCCGACCAGATTGGACAGGATATGAGCCTGATTAGCCAACGCTACGGCGCTAACGCCGATCTCGGCGACTGGCGTAACACGGGAGCGATTGGGGGAGCGCTGAACGCCGTGCGTTCGCATAGTTTAGTCACCATTACCACTACCTGGGCAACGGATGCCGGGGCATGGGCTATTGCCAACGCCATCGGCGAGGTCAGCGCCGCTAAAATGGGGCTATTTCTCGATTACGTTGTCACAGCCGATCCTTCGCACTCTTCCACTGTGCAGCCGGCGGTCTCGGCCCGCGTCATAACGAGCGCGACCAGCCCGGCGACGGTGGCGGGTACGTCAAGCAGTAAAGTTATCCTGTTGATCGCGCTGCTGCTGGTGTCGCTCGCCATCGCCATCGCGATTACCTTCCTGTTGGACTATCTCGATGATCGCCTGCGCAACAAAGAGCAGGTAACGTATCTGCTTCAACTCCCTGTGCTGGGGGACTTACCGCGCGCCCCGACACCTGGCAGACGATAGGACAGGTATAGTTGCGCTGGTAAAACCAGGGCGGGGGCAAGCCCCGCCCGTACCCTACTACGAAGGAGCAGGCGAAACCGTATCGCACAGGGTACGGGCGGGGCTTGCCCCCGCCCTGGGAAGTGTGGCAGACGATAGGACAGGTATAGTTGCGCTTGACACAATTTGTATAGATGAATATAGTACGAAGGGCATATCCTCTAGAGGCGATTTGTTCCTGATGATCTTTGCCTGTATGATGATCTTTACAATACACGATATATGAGAGATAAGGCTTTGGGAAATCAAACACAAGAACAACACATGCTCGTAACAGATTTTGTTCAAAGTACAGCGTACAGCGAAGCGTTGCGCACCTTTTATGCCAACGTTCGCTTTCAATGGGAAAAGAGCGCGAGCCGGGCGGCGCGCGCCCACTCGCTGCTGATTGCCACGCCGCTTGCCTGTGGAGATTACGCGGCAGTGGCAGCAAACCTGGCTATCGTGGCAGCGCAGAGCGGTACCGACACGATCCTGGTAGATGCTGACCTGCGCTCACCGGGCTATGCGCAACGCTTCGGCGTGGAACAGACAAATGGATTAAGCGATTTGCTGCTGGATGAGTCGCTGACACCAGAAAAAATTGATGCCGCGCTGCAACGTACCTTCGTGCCCGGATTGCGATTGCTCGGAGCGGGTACAGCTAGCTCGCAGGCCGCCACGCTGCTATTTTCACCAGGGCTGGAAAAGGTAGCGCAAAGTCTCTACCAGCGCCCGGCTACAACCGGAAATGAGAACGCGCTCGTTATTTTTCATAGCCCACCGGTGCTTGCCGGAGCCGACGCGGCCTTGATAGGGGCGCAGGTCGAGCAGACCGCCCTGGCAATCATCGCCGGTCGCACGACGAGGGCGCAGGCAAAACAGGCGCAGGAACAGTTGCAACAGGCGGGTGCGCACCTGATCGGCATAGTAATGCTAAATCTGTAGGAGTGGGGACGCAAGAAGGATATCTACGCAGACGATAACCATATCGGGTTGGTGAAGTTTATCAGGAGATCATGTATGCAAGGACGACAAGGCCAGGGCAAAGACCCCTGGGATCGAACCTCACGCGACTCTAAAGACGCGCTTAATGGTAGTGGGAAGCAACGCGCCGTTCCCCAACGCCCGCCGCGCATGGCGCGCCTGGATACCCCACCTGCTGTACAGAGGGTCGCGCGCCCACAACGGCAGGAAAAACCACGGCGAAGCCGGGGGCGTCGTTTTCTGATCGCTATCATTGCTCTGGCTATCGGCGCTATGGTGATCTTCGTGGTTGCATATGGGCTTGTCAATTTCTTCATCGCTACAGGCAACAGTGCGGGGCCAGCTACTACCGCGACCGATTTTCTGCTCAACCTGAAAGATAAGCGCTATGATCTGGCATATAAAGACCTCGACGCGGTCATGACCGGCAAGCTGCATCCCGAAGATTTCCTGAAAGTGGCCCAGGCGGATGACCGCTGCTATGGCGCCGTGACTGATTTTAATGAAAACCAGGGCAGCGCGACACTTTCCCCTGATGGCAACACACAATCTTTCACCTATGATATGACGCGCAGCAAGCTCACGAAGACCTATCCACTGACGCTGACGCTCTCGAAAGATACGAACGGCAACTGGAATATCACCAAAATTGCCGATGGTAATGGCGTCGCTAATGACCTGGGGCCGGCGCCGCCAACGTGTTAGGATTACATTGTCAAAATGATACCAGCCGGATGCGCAGGGCGTCGCCCTGCGCATCCGGCTGGTATCATTTTGACAATTCTTTCCTATTTCCAACCTTCCGCGCAATTCAACCGTAGAATCGTTGAAAAACTATGAGAAATCTTGCTTTACGAAAACGTGGGCGGGTGTGTATGAACATTTCTGGTAGAGACTGCTACTAATAAAGAGAAGAAAGATCGCTTTACAATGTTCTGGAGAGAAAGCAACACAACGTGGAGTGTACATTGGCGCGGGAGAGCGGCTGGATGAGTATGGGGATGTATGCGCAACCAGCCGAAGCCGTTGACGAAAGGCAGATCACGCGGCGTATCGCGGCAGGTGATCGCGAGGCGTTGAGCGAACTGTACGCTCGCTACCAGCGCGCGCTTTTCAACTACCTGCTTCAACTCACTCCCGATTACGGGCTTGCCGAGGAGATTTTGCAGGATACGCTGGTGGCAGTGTGGAAAAGCGCGCATCGTTTCGAGGGCAGATCAAGTTTGCAAACGTGGCTCATCGGCATCGCCCGGCGTCAGGCGCATAATACACTGCGCCGCCATCAACTGCCCGTCGCGGATGAAACCGAGATGGCCGGACTGGTTGCTACCGGGCCAGAGCCTGAAGCATGTACGCTTGCCAGCGTTGCCCGCGACGAATTGGCGGAGGCGTTTCAGCAGCTCGCGCCTTTGCATCGCGAAGCGTTAGTCTTGCTATTTGTGCATGAGCTATCGTACCAGGAGACCGCTACTATTCTCGAGGTGCCGGTGGGAACAGTCAAGAGCCGTATTTGTAATGCCCGGCGCGCTTTACGAGCCGTGCTCGATGCGCGGGAGGAGGCAGGCCAATGATGCCGCGCATGTCACAAAACAACCAGCATATCTCCGATGTGCTGCCAGCCTACCTCAATGGAAGACTTGACGCGGCCGGCGCGGAGCGGGTGCGCGCGCACCTGGAGACGTGCGCCGATTGTCGCCATGAACTGTCCGCGTGGGAGGCGGTGAGCGGCGCGGCGCGGTTAGCCAGCGTCTCTCTGCCAGCTCCATCTCCAATGCTGATGAATGCGGTATGGGCGAAAATTGATGCGCAGGACAAGGCTACCGGGCAACAGAAGTCAATGCAGCGCGTAATGTATCATCTCTGGCTGGTCTTTACCCGGCAAATCCCGTTAATTCACAAAAGCATCTGGGTCGCCTCGATCCTGGTTAATGTCTTGATGTGCGTGCTGGTTTTTCTCAGTCATGCAAGCGCGCGTCATAACCTGCAAGGTGTTGAGGGAGTGCTGTCGTTATTCACGACTATCGCGGCGGCGACAGGCGTCGCTTTCATGTACCAGGCCGAACATGACGCCGGATACGAGATCATCCTGTCCACGCCTACATCCATTCGGATTGTGATGATCTGCCGTATGATATTGGTGGTCGGCTATAACATGGCGCTGGCGGCGGTGACATCCGCCATTATCGCCATTACTCTGGGCGGAACGCTCTGGGATTTCATGCACATCTGGCTTGGGCCGATGCTGTTGCTGGCATCTATCAGCCTGACGGTCGCGGTCATTTTTGGCTCGGTCGTCAGTGTGGCGGTCTCGTTGTTACTGGCAGTTATGCAGGCGATAGCCACATCTTTTGAGCAGGCGATACCCTTGATCCATGTTTTGCGCGCCAACCTCCTGCAAACAACCCCTACCGCCTTCTTCATCGCGTTCCTCCTGATCGTCTTCGCGGTCTACTACGCGCCGCGCCAGCCCCGCCTCTCAAATTCATGAGAGCGCACGCCGGAAAGCGATTGAAAGGGAACGCAGCATGAGCCAGCGCGCGATACTGTGGGGAGTTATCCGCTACGAATTTAAGATGCAGGCGCGTCGCCGCTCCCTGTGGATTGTCTTCGCTGGTATCGCTTTGATCATGTTGGCCGCCATACCGGGCAATGTGATCAACTCGGGGCGAAATCTTCAGGGAATGAGCTTGCTCCAGCAGGTGGCTGCGGTGACGTTGGATATCAACTGGTTGCCGGCGCTTGGCATTGGCGTCTTTCTAGCTGACCGCTTTCCACGCGAAAGAAGCAATCGCGTCGATGAACTGTTCGAATCAATGGTGGGGACATTGAACACGCGCCTGGCAGGTAAGTACCTGGGTTGTTTGCTGGCGACACTTTTGCCCGCCTTCCTCGCCTACTGTTTCGCCATCATCTTCCTCGCGTTTTCCAAACACACGTTACTGGTCTTGCCCCTGTCGCTTATTACCTACACAGTTATCGTGGTGCCGGGTGTCTGCTTCGTCACAGCATTCACGCTGGCCTGCACGTCGCTGATGTGGGTTCCGCTCTACCAGTTCTTCTTCATCGGCTACTGGTTCTGGGGCAACATGCTCGGCCCAAAAAACGGCCTGCCAACGCTTTCGACCACCATCCTGACGCCCAGGGGCAGTTTTATCGCAGCCGGTTTATTCGGCATTTCCCCTCTGAACTGGACGCAAGGCGCCACGCCCCTTCCAGGCATTGCCAGTTTGCTGCTGCTGCTGCTTATTCCCCTGCTGGTCATGCTGCTATTCTACCGCTACCTGAGATGGCAACAGTCCCGTAAGTAGCGACACCCCTCGCGGGTGTCCCGTATTCCATAAAAATCGGAGAGGTGAACGCGCAGACAAAAGGACGGGACACCCGCAAGGGATATCTCGTATTCCATAAAAATCGGAGAGGTGAACGCGCAGACAAAAGGACGGGACACCCGCAAGGGGTGTCGCTACTGGATGAACTTGTGGAGAAGATACTCTATGAAAATTGAGATGAAAGAACTGAATAAAGTTTATCATGGCGGTATACACGCGCTGGAGAGAGTCAATCTGTCGATTTCGGGTGGTATGTATGGTTTATTAGGCCCCAATGGAGCAGGGAAAACGACGCTGATGCGTATCCTGGCCGGTATTCTTCGCCCCAGCAGTGGCAATCTCTCCATTGAAGGATATGATTACAATACGGAAAAAGGGCGCGTTGAGGTAAAACGCCTGCTGGGGTACCTGCCGCAGGAGATGGGAGTCTATCCCGACCTGAATGCGCGCGAATTCCTCGATTACGTGGCTATTCTCAAAGGGCTGGATGATCGCCGGGCGCGTCAAAGGCGGGTCGATGAACTGTTAGAGGTGGTTTCGCTGACGGCGGTGGCGCGTCGCAAGCTCAAGACGTTTTCAGGCGGTATGAAAAGGCGTGTAGGCATCGCCCAGGCATTACTCAACGATCCTCAATTGTTGATCGTGGATGAACCAACTGCCGGGTTGGACCCGGAAGAGCGTATCCGTTTCCGCAATCTGCTGTCAGACCTGGGTGAAGAGCGCACAGTATTACTTTCTACCCACATCGTAGAGGACATTGCGCAGACCTGCCGCAATCTCGCCATTCTGAAAAATGGGCGCGTGATTTTCCAGGGTACCACTATTGACTTGATAGGGCAGGCGCGTGGTAAAGTATGGATAGTTACTACGAGCGGAGACAGGGCCAACAGGCCGGCGGGCACTATTACGGTCGTTTCGACTATGCACGTGGACACTTCGGTGCAGTATCGCGTCGTTGGCGAACTTGCCCCATCCGACGAATCTGAGGCCGTATCGACGGAGCCAAGCCTGGAAGATAGCTACGTCTGGTTGATGCGCGAGCGAAGGACGTATGAGCCATGAAGAAGCTTATATTTGTACTGGTAGTCATTCTGTTAGGCATTTCAGCCGTCTTATTCTACAATTTTAATCGCGGCATTACCGGGACAACACCTGCAAACGCGCCCTGGACGCCGGCGCGTTTGCAAATTCCCGCTATTCGTGTCGATGCGTCCGTTATGGGTGTCGGGCAAACGGCAACAGGCCTCATGGATGCGCCTGTATCAAAGGTCTACAACTCGCCGTACTGGAGCAGTGTTTTCTGGTACGATGTGGGGGCTGCGCCCGGTCAATCTGGCAACGCGGTGATTGCCGGGCATGTTAATCGCGCGGGTGGCGACCCGGCGGTCTTCTGGTCGCTTGGCAAACTGCAACCGGGAGACAGGGTAACGGTAGTGACTAAGGAAGGCCGTGTCATCAACTACATGGTCAATCGGGTTGTGAGGTTCCCCGCCAACTATCCCGGCCAGGATGCAATCAACGCCGTATTTGGCCCCGCTACGGGCAATCACTTGAACTTAATCACCTGTAGTGGAGTCTGGACGGGTTCCGGTTACGAGGAACGCCTGGTAGTTTTCACCACGCAGATCGGTTGAGAGATGCCAGGGTGGCAACAATTACCTGATTGCCAGGATTGGCAACAATTACCAGGGCGGGGAGGCCGCAGGGGCGCAACCAGGGCGGAGGGGGCCGCAGGAGCGCAACCAGGGCGGGGGCAAGCCCCGCCCTGATTTCCTTGTCGTAATGGGCAAGCCGCCGCCCTGGATAGTATTACGAGAAGGCATTTTGACCCGTGATGGCCTGGCCGATGATGAGCGTGTGTATGTCGTCGGTGCCTTCGTAGGTGTAGACCGATTCGAGGTTATTGGAATGGCGGCTAATGGGATATTCGAGGGTGATGCCGTTGGCTCCAAGCACCGAACGCGCCTCACGCGCCGTGCGCAGCGCCTCGCGCACATTGTTACGCTTGGCAAGCGAAATCTGCACGGGGTGGATCAGCCCTTCGTCCTTGAGCCTGCCCAGTTGCAGCGCGAGCAATTGCGCTTTGACCAGTTCGGTCGCCATGATCGCCAATTTTTCCTGTACAAGCTGGAAACTGGCGATGGGACGGTCAAACTGCACGCGCGTTTTGGCGTAATCGAGGGCAACTTCATAGCAGGTGCGAGCCGCGCCGCTTGCGCCCCAGGCGATGCCATAGCGGGCCTCGTCCAGGCAGGAGAGCGGGCCGCGCAGCCCGCGCACACCGGGCAACATGTTAGCGGCGGGGATGCGGCACTCCTCGAAATGCAATTCCGAGGTGACGGAAGCGCGCAGCGAGAGTTTGTGATGCACGTCGCTGCTGCTAAAGCCGGGCGTGCCGCGCTCCACCAGGAAGCCGCGAATACCGTCACCGGTTTTGGCCCAGACGACGGCGATATCGGCAATACCGCCGTTTGTAATCCACATTTTGGTGCCGTTGAGGATATATGAATCGCCATCGCGCCGCGCTGTTGTGCGCATACTGCCGGGGTCGCTGCCCGAATCAGGCTCGGTCAATCCGAAGCAGCCTATGGCCTCGCCTCGCGCCATAGGCGGCAGCCAGCGCTGTTTCTGTTCCTCGGAGCCGAACTTGTGGATAGGGAACATCGCCAGCGAGCCTTGCACCGAGACGAACGACCGCAAACCACTATCGCCTGCCTCCAACTCCTGGCAGGCCAGGCCATAGCACACCGCGCTCAATCCGGCGCAGCCGTAGCCTTCAAGGTGCATCCCCAGCAAACCCAGGCCGGCAATTTCGGGGATCAGCTCGCGTGGAAAGGTACCAGCCTCGAAATGATCCCCAATAATGGGCAGAACGCGCTCGCCGACAAACTTGCGCACGGTATCGCGCACCATGCGCTCCTCCTCGCTGAGCAGGTGATCGATATAATACAAGTCGGTGGCCGGTGGCATTAGCGCCTGCTGCGATGTTTTCGTACTGGACATAGTTATTGTGTGCCTTTCGTGATGGTACATCGTTGTACCTCATTGTAAAACATCATAGTGAGTACAGCAACCATGCTTGATGAAGCAAACTTTATAGAAGTTGGTTGTCAGAGGGGGTAGTCTCTTCCAGTATCAGCCCATGCTGGAGTGAAACCATAGTAAAGCACATCAGGGTCTATATCGGCTCCATTGGGCCAGGCTATAGTACCCTCCTCGACTTGCATAGAGCCAAATAACGCCTGGTCAACTCGAATCGGGTCAAAAATGGGACCTTTGAGATAAGGTATCAAATTTATCTCTCGCTGTGAGCCATCAGTGAAAAGAACATTGATGGTGTAGCCTTCTCGTAGCTCAACACTCTGCACTCGAACTAACAATTCATTATCCCTCATCCCTATATTCAACGCCTGCCAGGTTGCGCTGCTCCAACGCGGCTTCATGTTCGATATCGCGGGCGGCCCAGGGGATAGCTTCGAGGCGTTTTTCGGGGATGGGACGCCCGCACTCTACGCATTTGCCGTAGGTACCCTGTTCGATACGCTTGAGGGCCGCTCGCACCTGTGTCAACAAGGCCTGTTCGTTTGCCTGGATGGATTGCTCTTGCTGCATCTCCAGGAAGTCAACAGCCACCTCTTCAGAATCGGGCGCGCCATCGTTGGCCTCAATGGGGCCGACCGGCTGTGGATGGGCTTGCGTCAATCCTCCGAGACTTGCCTGCAATTGAGCCTGCTTCTCTTCGAGGCGTTTTTTCATGATGTTCAGATCTATCGCCATGTTACGTATCCTTTCTCGATAGTTTTTCTCTTGCCATTTTACACCCCGGCCAGATACTCAGGCCACTGTCCCATAGTTAATATGCGACTCGAACAAAATAGATGAGAACGCTATACAGCATATACGGTGTACCTGAAAGTAGGGTTTCACGCTGGTTGTCCAGAGTACGCACATCAAATTTCCACGAGGCGCTCATTTCTACCGCCGCGAGCAAGGGAAAGCGCTTCCGAGTCGCAAGCTGTTGCAGCGAGACGAGAGTATCCACGCGATCATGGTCGGTGATGGCTGCCAGACCAAACCGTTCGCTCACCAGGTAGTCGATGAGCTGTTCGGGAATCCATGTGCCATCACTGTACATGGTGTGCATTTGCAGGTCAATGGCGGCGTCAGGAGCAAGTACGAGATGATGTTGCATTAGAGACAACCTTTCATGGATGTGTATGTAAAAAATGGTTGGCGTTATTGGGGAGCAATAAACTGCGCTCAATCGTAGTGTAATGTCCGTGCGCGCTTTCGTCAATGTCTCCCCGCAGGTAAACTGAGCGAAGCGAAGTAGGGACGCGGGTGGTGTGGATGCCGAGCGGGGGCCCTTGTGGGCGTCCTCGTTCCCAGAGACTCGCGCCCCTATTGCGGTGAGAGGCCGGGATGATTATGTGGTGAGAAGGACACCCACAAGGGCCCACCCATCCTCTTAACACCTCCCGTGTCCCTACGGGTTGGCGCGGAACGCGCCTCTATGCTCTGTAGAAATTACCAGTACATTACTGGCAGTTTTACCTGATGGAAAAACTGGCGGGAAGGACACTGTACTATCCTCATCTTTTGCGTATACTTGGAATAGACTCAAATGCTACTGAGGCTTCTTATGCGTGCGGGTGATACCAGTAGCGACACCCCTTGCGGGTGTCCCGTGCGTCCTTCGCGTTATCCGCACACATAGAAGAGAAACGCGGACGGGACACCCGCAAGGGGTGTCGCTCCTGCTTTTTCCATTCAGGTAAATATCAGTTGAAGAGAACAACCGAAAGGCACGATACTTTATGAGACAATCCATGCCCTCCTACAGAGGAGGCCCACGTTCACAAAGCGATGAGAAGTTTAGCATCAGGAGAGTGCCTGCCGCGTTCGCGAGTTTGCCGCGTGTCTTACACCTGGTATGGTCAACGAGTCCGCAGCTGACGATGATGATGGGGGTGCTGAGCCTTTTGCAGGGCTTCACTCCGGCTATCAGCGTCTCGATCAGCGCCCTGCTGATCGACAGGGTAGTGCAGGCGATAGGTAAACATAGCATTGGTTACATCTGGCTGCCGATCGCTTTGCAACTGGGCATCACGCTGCTAACAAGCCTGCTCAGCACATTCAGCAATATCACGCAGCAGCTCCTGCAAGAGCAGGTATCGAACCGCGTGCAACTGGACATTTTGAAGAAATCGAATACGCTGGACCTGTCTTTCTTTGAGAACCCCGAATCATACGATAAGATCCGCCAGGCCGCGAACCAGTCCAACTATCAGCCTGTTTCGATGATCTCGCAAACCTTCAACCTGGGCAGCACCGTTGTGACCCTGATCACTTTGATTTTCCTGCTCTTGCACCTGGCGTGGTGGCTTGCTATTGTGGCGCTGATCGTGCCTATTCCCGCCTTCTTCTCAAGCACGCGCTATGGATGGCGCGGGTACCAGCTCATGCGCCGTCAATCGCCGGAGCGCCGCCTGATGTCCTACTTCGTTTCGTTGATGACGACCGATACCTACATTAAAGAAGTAAAACTCTTCAACCTGGGTGATTTTTTCACCAGCAAATTCTGGCGTCTGGCTACTGAACTGTATAAGCAGGATAAGAGATTGCTGCTGCGCCGCTACTCGATCAACTTTCTCTGGTCGGGTCTGACGGTCATAGCCAATAGCGCTATCTATCTCTACGTGGCGCTCCAGACGGTGCTGGGGCGGATTACGCTGGGCCAGTTGACCCTGTACACGCAGACGGCGATACAGGTGGGGCAAAACTTCCAGAGTTTGCTGAACGGCATCTCCTCTACCTATGAGAATACCCTGTACGTGAATACGCTGTTCGAGTTCCTCGCATACACCCCGCATATTGTGTCGCCGGAATACGCGCAGTCGCTCGATCCAGAGATGGAGGATAAGGGGCTTGACATCGAATTCCGCGATGTCAGTTTCACCTATCCCGGCAAAGACCCTGAGACGCAGGCGGCCCTGAAGCATGTCAGTTTCACGATACACGCGGGTGAGGCCATTGCCCTGGTGGGGCGCAATGGCGCGGGCAAGACGACGCTGGTCAAGCTGCTGACACGCCTGTATGAGCCGGACGAGGGGATAATCTTGATTGGAGGTCGCGACATCAAGGAATATGATCTGAAGGAACTGCGCGAACAGGTTGGCGTGATTTTCCAGGATTACGTGAACTATTACATGACCGCGCAGGAAAACATCGGCGTGGGGCGCGTGGACAAGATCGAACAGCGAGAACTGGTCATGAGCGCGGCGCGCCAGAGCGGGGCCAGCGACGTGATAGAGCGCCTGCCAAAGGGCTACGATACCATGCTTGGACGCTGGTTTAAGGATTTGAAAGATAGCACGCAGTTGAGCGGCGGCGAGTGGCAGAAGATCGCGCTGGCGCGAGCATTCATGCGCGACGCCCGCATACTTGTGCTCGATGAGCCGACCAGCGCCCTCGACGCGCAGGCCGAACACGAAGTCTTCACGCATTTCCGCTCGCTGACCGAGGGCAAGACAGCCTTTTTCATCAGCCACCGCTTTAGCACCGTGCGCCTGGCGGATCGGATTTTTGTGATCGAAAACGGCACCATTATTGAGAATGGGTCGCACGCTGATCTGATCGCGCTGAACGGGCGGTATGCCGAATTGTTTGATTTGCAGGCCGAGGCGTACCGTTGATTCTGGGGAATGTGATAAAGTGTGAGAGAACTCGAATCATGAAGCGGGAAAGGGTTTTTTACTGCTTAACATCTATCCCGACTAATTCTTGAACACTTCTCACGCCTTCCTTTTCCATAAAATCAACAATACCTCTATTTATGCGTCCTGCTACTGCTGTGCCTTCTCCCCGCATAGCGGTAACAACCTGGACAACTGTAGCGCCTGCTTTCATTTTCTCCAATGCGGTCTGTGCGTCTTTCACGCCGCCTACGCCAATAATATCGATTTTCCCCTTTGTCTGCCGGTAAATATACGCTACTTGCCCGGTTGCCATGCTCCGGTAATCTGGATCATTACCGCTTACTCCTCCTGCCTCGTTCCGCCACCGCTCGCCGTACCTTGCTTTAATGTCCGGGCTGACTGTTGTATTGGTTGCTATGATACCCGTTAAACCGTTATCCAACACCACCTCAATCACATCATCTACCGCTCCTGGCGATAATTCCGGCGCGATCTTGACAAACAGGGGCTTTCTTCCTCCCCTGCTATCCATTGTTTCATTGACCGCTTGAACGATGTCGGTCAGAGGGTTTTTGTCTTGCAGGGCACGAAGCCCAGGAGTATTTGGCGAGGAAACATTAATGGCAAAGTATGCAGCAAAGTCATACAGTCTTTCAGCAACCGTTGCATGTGCGTGAGGAGCATCCTCTGCCGGAACGTCTTTGTTCTTCCCCAGGCTGATGCCGGTAGGAATACCGCTCCCGTTATACCGTTTAAGATTATGGGCCACCGCTTCCATGCCAGGGCTGTTAAAACCAAGCCTGTTGAGTGTGACGCCAGGAGCAAGCATAAACTGGCGTGGTTTGGGATTGCCTTCTTGCGCATACGCGACAACAGTACCAACCTCAACTCCCGAAAAGCCGAGTGTGTGTAACGCTTTTACCGCACGTCCTGCTTTATCCCAACCGGCACCAACCAGAACAGGATTATCTAACTCGATCCCCCCTAAAACTACCCGAAGCCTTTCATCAGCAAATCGCCGGTGATGGTCAGCACATTGTTCCAACAGTTTGAGCGTAAAGGGCGTGGTTTCTGCCAGATGAAGCGCTTCTCTTGCTCTCGTATGCCAGGTTTCCGAGTCAAGCCTCATCAGAACCGGGTCAATAAATTTTTTGAACATCTCTTCTTATGTGTAGATAGTATGATACTATAGTCGTGCTTCCATTAAGCACACCTTTGTTGAGAAAAAACAAATGCCTTGCGCTGCTCATCCATGTCTCAGTAGAAG
>DAHVFL010000230.1 GCA_027316975.1 Chloroflexota bacterium
GTCCTCAGAGTGGCATGACACAGCTAAACATACTCTCAGGACAGTTCCAAAAAGTGCTGCCCATGCCCAGTCCTGTGAGCAAGCCCAGTGCCATCGTATGGGTTAGCAGGTAAAACGAGCTCTGGTTTTCTTCTCTCCTTCTGTGTGACACAGACATCGCTCCCGAAACGCCGTTGTTTTGGAGACCATTCCGATTGTCTGAAGCCGGGGGACTCCAACACCGCTACGCCTGGAATTTGAAACTATTGAGCATAGCCTGGAAGAATCCATTGTAGTAGTGGGTGAATTGTGACGCGGGCCACTGCAAATCAATAATGAACGCTTTGCCTCCGTAAACGGTCGCGTATATTTGAACCTGTTCGGTAGCGCCATTCAGCTGGTACGAAGCCGTCTCGTAGGTCCAGCTTTCTCCGCCAATGTTCATGCTAGAAGTGGAGGTTGGCGCAGTATAACCGGGGTTTGAAGAATAGCTGGCGGCCAGATCATTATTGATGAGCGTGATGGCATCGCTTGTGGTTGCTCCGGGCGTTTTGAATAAGGCGTGGGCATCGATTTGTTGAGGGTCGTTAAATTCGATCGATGTTGTGCCTGGCGTTGTCTGTTGCCAACCATTGGGCGATTCGACCTGGAAGCCATTGGTGATGCAGGGGGTATCGCAGAAAGAGAAGCCGCTGTCCGGCGTGACCGTTGGCGATGGAGTGAGCGTTGGAGACGGAGTAAGCGTTGGAGATGGTGATGGCGTGAGACTCGGCGTTGGGCTGGGACTCGGCGCGGTCGTTGCTGTGACGGTGGGGGTTACGACAGTTTTCGTGTTGTTTTTACGCACGAGGTAGAGAATGCCAAAAGAGCTTACGGCAATAATTGCGCTGGCCAGGCAGATGATGGCAATTACCAGAACCACATTATTGTTATGTTTTGGAGGCGGTGTCATCCCTGGGCGCGATCCATAAGCCTGCCCCGTCTGGTAGATGGGTGCCTGCGGAAAACTGGGAGGGACAAAATTGGTTGTCTGCACAGGTTGTCCAAACTGACCCACGACTGGCGTTCCTCCCTGCGCGGGTATGCCAGCATATCCCTGTTGTGGATAGCCTGGCGGGTACCCTGGTCTTTGATCTGGCAGGATGGACATGGCCTCGGTGGCATCCTGGTAGAACTCGCCTTGCTGCTGTGGGCCAGAAGAACGCATGGTAGACTGGTTAGAGTTGGGAGATGGAGGATATGCAGTGGAAGGAGTACCCGCATTGAAACTTCCTGTGCCGGGAGCTACCTGCGTCTTGTAGGGGTTGTTGAGTTGTCCACCGGGCATGGGTGGTGTCTGAACCATTTCTGTTGGCAGACCTGTCGGTCTGGTTGGCGCGCCGCACTGCCCGCAGAAAACTTCGTTTGGGTCTAACTCATTTCCACAATTTGGACATTTCATTCCCGTTACCTCTATTCAGTCACAACGTATGCGTAGCAACTCGCCAGGCAAAATTTCCACTATCACTACTGTTTATTGGAACATCTTATCGGCGTTCATTATAACGCATCTCGCCTTTCGTGGCTACTCATCATCGAAACGCAGCGCAATTTGTTGTAGCCCCGTATCCGCGTAGTGATGATACGCGATATAAGAAGATACTGGCAGAATGCTCAAAAAATCGTGTTCCTCATGTACTAACGTTGGAGCGCGATCAAACGGTCCACTAATAATCAACCAGACCCAGGGGATCCGCTGCGCTACATTGATGCGCTTCATATTCTTGCGATCAGTGCTGCTGGCTCTGGCAAAACCGGTGGGATGGCTATGATATGCTCCAATAACGTGTCCGGGATATAAAAGATCGGCATGCAGCAGATCTTCGGGGTCAAATTCAAAGTAAACGGGCGAGTCAAAGGGGTTGCGTAATGGGTGTGCTGCTTCAATTTGCCAGTTGTCCGTTTCGTCGATGCTGCCGATCAGCACTCCACACGCTTCAATACGCCGCCTTTTGTAGACATCTAACTGCAGCGTCTTTTGAGCGGCCACGCTCAAACTGACCAGGGCATCCGCCTGTTTGTGCATAGAGTATGATTCATCCTTCTGTATGGGCATTCAGGCTTTGAGAAACTGCGCGGCTGAGAAGTTGCGCACATCGCCAATGTGTTCGACGCTGATATCGGCTGTAAAGCCGTCGGGGTGCTGGTTCACGGCATATTTGCCCTGTTTGACGAACACCGTGGTCAGCTCATCCCCCAGTATCAAACGACTATCCGCGAGAATTTGCGGCTTATCATCAATCATGACGTAGCGATCAGCCGGATAGAGTCGTTGAATCTCCTCCAGATGCTGCTGTTTGTGTTTGTAGATCAGCACGCGGCCTTCGACGGTTTCAGCGAGGTCGCTGAGAAAAATCTTTTCGGCCTGGAAGAACATGTCACCGTCGGAGACGATGACCGTTAATCCCAACGTTCTCAGGTGGCGCAGGGTCTCAAGCGCGTAAGGGTAGAGTTTGTCGTAAAATGGATAGTTATCGAAGATCGAGTGGACGTGCCGGTAGGTTTCTTCGTCCAGCACGTCCAGGGGTGTTTCGGCGCGTAGTCGCTGCAGGGCCAGTGGGATGTTGACCACTTCGGATTCTTGACGCGCCTGTTCGTAGATTTCCCAGAAGCGCGTCGTGAGCTGTTCTCCCATCTGAACCTTGATGTGTGCGTTGAAGTCATCTTTGACATCATCATTGGCGATCAAGGTGTTATCGACATCGAGTAAAAAAACCAGTGTAGGCAAATTCCACCTTCTTTTAGCTCTGTAAGCTTCATCCTGCTTTCAATGTACATCGGGTTCAAACTCGACTGTGCCGCTTTTACCGCCGCCTTTGAGCGCGATATAGGCCTGTTCGAGGGTAATGGTGGTGTCAACTCCCTTGCACATATCATAGATGGTCAGGGCGGCTACCGTTGCGGCGGTAAGGGCTTCCACGTCAACGCCTGTTTTGTAGTGCGTGCGCGTGCGGGCCTCGATGAAGATGAGACCCTGCTCGCTATCCAGCGTGAATTGCATGTCAATGTGCGTCATGGGCAGTTGGTGACAGAGGGGAATGAGTTGCGGTGTCTGCTTGGCGGCCATGATCCCGGCAATCTTTGCCACTTCCAGCACGTTTCCCTTCGCAACCGCGTTGGTTTCTATCAGGCGCGCGGTCTGCGGCAGCATACGCACCCGCGCCTTTGCGACAGCCTCGCGCAGTGTTTCCGCCCGCCCGGTCACATCCACCATATGGATACTGCCGCTCTCGTCCAGGTGCGTCAACTGTGAGTTGGATTGCTCGGTCATCATGTCCATCGCTTTCGATTACATTGGCCTACTTCTCGCGGGAAGAGTATACAAAAGGGTTCACTACATCCTCGTATGCAAATAGTTCATTCGCATTAAAGAAACGCGCAACCTCGACTTCCGCTGTTTCCAGCGAATCGGAGGCGTGGACCAGGTTGGCCTGCACGCTCATCGCCAGGTCGCCGCGAATGCTGCCGGGAGCGGCCTCGCGCGCTTTGGTAATGCCACACATCGTCCGCACGGTATTGACGCAATCGACCCCTTCCCAGCAGCAGGCAATAATGGGCGTGCTGCGCATAAAGGTTTTGATTTCTGCGAAGAAGTCGCGCCCCACCAGGTGGCTGTAATGTTCGTCCAGCAAATCATCAGATAGGGCCATCATTTTGATGCCAACCAGTTTCAAGCTCTTGCGCTCAAAACGTTGAATAAGTTCGCCAACCAGGTCGCGCTGTACGGCGTCTGGTTTGATTAGTACTAACGTGCGTTCCATAAATATAGAATATCCTTTCGTAACTTGTCCGTTCATGGCATGTATTTTTCATGTCTTTTGTCCGTACCCCATTGTAACGTGTATGCTGGAAAATGCAAGCCCCTGGCGCTTCCCACCTATGATATGATCTATCTAAAAGTAAGTTTCTCCTGGAATACATGCGAGCGGTATGAAGGTTATTTTTCACAGTAAAGATTTTGCCAGCATTGATGGCGCTGGCCTGGGATTTAACAACCGGCGTCCGGGCGCGGTTGCCTGGCAGTATCGAGGGCGCGTGCAGCATCGACAGTGGCAGGGGACATACGATTGCTCCTGGGATGGGCCGCAGTTGCTCTGGACGGTGCATGGCGATGAACGACTCTTCGCGCTGGCGGCTGCGCTCAAGGCACGCGGGTTGCAGGTGGCAGTCAAACAAGATCAAGAAGCATAGAAGTGTAAAAATATGGATATGGATAGAACTATTGCGAGTGACCAGAAGCGCGTGCTGCTCCTGATGTCGCCAGCCACCTACCGGGCAGGCGCATTTTTGAGCGCGGCGAAAAAACTGAACCTGGCGGTGGTGGTGGGCATTGATTTGCCCGAAACGCTTTCGGAGTACTGGCATGTGCCGCTCGGCCTGGATTTTGCGAATCCGCAGGCTTCTGTGCGAACTGTCGTGGAATACGCGCATGAGCATCCTCTACACGCCGTTCTCTCGGTGGACGATAGCGCATCTGAACTTGCCGCGCACGCTAATGCTGCGCTCGGACTGGCGCAGAACTCGCCACGAGCGGCGGAGGCGGCGCGGGATAAACTGCTGATGCGCGCGCTAATGTCGCAGGGCGGCGCGCCCTGCCCCGTCTTTCGCCCGTTTTACCTGCGTGATGATCCCGCCGAAATCGCCAGGCAGGTCAACTATCCCTGCGTGCTGAAACCGACGCGCCTGTCAGGGAGTCGCGGCGTGATACGCGCCGATACTCCGGCGGAATTTGTGGCGGCTTTTCAGCGCCTCAAACGCCTGTTGCTGCACGAGGGTCATTCCGAACACGAAACCGTGTTTCTGGTCGAAGACTTCATTCCCGGCTTCGAGGTGGCTCTGGAAGGGCTGCTCACGCATGGTCAATTGAAAGTGCTGGCCCTGTTTGATAAGCCCGATCCATTGGATGGCCCGTTCTTTGAAGAAACGATGTATGTCACGCCCTCGCGCCTGCCCGCGGAAACGCAGGCTGCTATCGCGCATTGTGTCTCAGTAGCTGCCAGATCACTAGGCTTGCAGGAGGGTCCGGTGCATGCCGAATTGCGCGTCAACGAGCAAGGCCCCTGGATGCTGGAGATTGCCGGGAGATCGATTGGCGGACTCTGCTCGACCGTGCTGGAATTCGGCGCGGGCATGTGTCTCGAAGAACTGATCTTGCGCCACGCTGTTGGAGAAGAAATCACCGGCGTCGAGCGCGAGAACAGCGCCGCCGGGGTGATGATGATCCCTATCCCATCGGCAGGCATCCTCAAAGCGGTGCGTGGCGTCGAAGAGGCGAAGCGGGTACCGCTCGTCACCGGCATTGAGATTAGCGCGAAGCTAAACTATCCACTGGTGCCTTTGCCAGAAGGCGCGAGCTACCTGGGCTTCATCTTCGCGCGTGGCGAAACGCCTGCAGCGGTGGAGGCGGCCATTCGCCAGGCGCACAGCCTGTTACATTTTGAAATCCGGCGCGAAATTCCTGTGCTGCGCCCGGTATAGTAGGGATATGGTGTGGAGGTAATCTCCTATTTCTTTACTGTTCGATGGACGAGGACTGCGTTTTGATATGTGTGGGCGAGACTCGCGCCTGGGAGAGGAAGGCCCAGTTGTTCTGCTTCACCACGCGCAGGTACGTATGCGTCTCGGTTTGCTGCACTCCTGGGACTTTATACAGTTTCTCTGCCAAAAAGCTCAACAGGTGATCGTTATCCCGGCAGACAACTTCGGCCAATAAATCGGAACTTCCCGCGCAGATAATGAGATAGATGATCTCATCGAAAGCAGAAATCTCCCTGGCGACCTCCAACAATCGCTCTCCAGAGACGCGAATGGAGATCATGCAGGCGAGCGAAAAGCCCATTTTCAAGGGGTTGGTGATGGCGACGATCTGCATCACCTGGTTATTAATCAGGTTGGCAACTCTTTGCCGCACGCTGGCCTCTGAAATTCCCAGTTCCGCCGCCAGCTTGGTGAATGGGCGACGTCCATCGAGTTGCAGAGCTTCGATGATGCGCTGGTCTATCTCATCTATTGTACTTTTAGCCGAGTTATTATTCTGTTCCATGATGCGCCTATACTAACATCTTACGGCCCTGTATGCAATAATTTGCGCGCCAATTTTACGTATCATATGATGTACGCGAGCATATTTGCTGAGCGTACACTCCGTGAGAAAGGATTGTTGCCATGCCTCCCACCTCTATCCTCCCCTCAACGCATCGCACCGGCCTTATTTTCGATGAACGGTATTTACACCACGATACTGGCGCGCAGAATATTGTACGAATGCGTAAGGGGTCTTTTGAGACATCGCCTGAGGGCCATCCCTCTTCGACGAGTATCACAAAGCGTATAAAGGAATTTCTCGACGGTGCGGGATTGACCGCTATGATGCAGCCTGTAGCGGCGCGCGCTGCCAGCGAAGATGAACTGGCCGTCTATCATACTCGCGAATACATTCAGGGGGTGCGTTCTCATGTACAAGGTGGCCCAATGCAGGGCGCGTGGGGCGAGATCGAGAGCGATACGCCGCTCAGTGCTGGTTCGTTCGACGCAGCGGTCTATGCCGCGGGTGGGTCTCTGAACGGAGTGAAGGCTATTATGCAGGGCGAGGTGCGCAACGCCTACGCGCTGCTGCGACCACCGGGGCATCACGCTATGAGTAATCGCGCCATGGGCTTCTGTATCTTCAACAACGCTGTCGTTGCGGCGCACTATGCGCGTAATACCTATGGCCTGGAACGTGTGATGATTGTGGACTGGGACGTGCATCACGGCAATGGCACACAGGACGCTTTTTACGCCGATCCAGGTGTGCTCTTTGTCTCGCTTCACCAACATAACTGGTATCCCAAACTATCTGGAGAGCTTGAACAGGTGGGCAGTGGCGCAGGGGCCGGTTACACTGTCAACATCCCACTTCCGGCTGGAACTGGCGATAGAGGTTATCGCGCAGCCTTCGAGCAACTGGTAATACCTGTCGGATTGCAATATCGCCCGCAACTCATCATCATCTCCGCGGGACAGGATGCCAACTGGCTCGATCCACTGGCCCAGAATATGCTCACGATGGCCGGATTCCGTACCATATCTATGCTCATGCGTGACCTTGCCGATGAAGTTTGTGATGGTCGGCTGCTTATGCTGCAAGAGGGCGGTTATAGCGCGGCCTATGTGCCGTATTGCACGGTTGCCGCCATTGAACCGCTTGTCGGCTTGGATGCTGGCCTCGTCGATCTCTACGCGGGCTCGTCCGAAGTAGACCGCTGCATGACCATCCTGACGCAGGAGACGCGGGACGCGCTGGCGGCAGCCAAAAAGTGGCATAGCAACTGGTGGAATATTTGATTT
>DAHVFL010000231.1 GCA_027316975.1 Chloroflexota bacterium
TCGTGGCATAGACTGGACAGTCTGGTACATGCGCGCGCAATTTTTCTATCAAATACTCGTCCTGCATGTCCCTGGCATCTGTTAAAGGACCCTGCTGCAATGCGCGTTCTTCTCCGGGCGCGTCCAGATCATCCAGCAGACGCAAACAATGCGCGCTAAATTCGCATGGCGGCAAGGCCCCGGCATCAAAATACGTCATGACCGTCCCTCCTCCTCAAGTTTCCTGTAAAGCCGCTGGAACGCCTGGCGAGCGCGCGAAAGCCGGCTGCGCACAGCAGAAAGCGTATCTTGCAGCGTTTCCGCAATCTCAAGATAGGAGAAACCTTCGGCATCAAGCAGTAAGCACATAACCGAAGTTGGCGGAAGTTGCTGCATTACCCGTTCGATTAAATCACGCTGCACAACCTGTTCCTCGAAATACTCATCGCTCACCAGGCACGCTTCGCCCCCGTCGTCAAAAGCTTCTTCTCCATATCCCGGTGGCGATGAAAGCGGAACCACAGAAACATGCTTATGCCTTCTCCATTCGCTGCGCACCTGGTTGAGCGCGATTCGATAGAGCCAGGGAGCAAAGCGCAACTCCTCTCCATTCATGCGTGGCAAAGCGCGATACGCCGCCAGGAAGGTCTCCTGGCAAAGGTCCTGCGTCAACTGGCTGTCCTGCGTCAGACTATACAACATACGCCGGATACGCGGCTCATAATAAACAACCAGTAGCTCGAAGGACTCCATCGAACCTTTGCACGCTTCAAGAGTGAGTTGGGGCTCGTTTTCCAATACATTCATACGGCTCCCAGTATTCAGTTGAGGCTGAATTCATTCCTCTTAAGAGGGATAATGCGGACAATTGTAGTTTTGTTTCGTTTATACGGACGATCATTTCCTTGACGGTCATAAAGAGAAAGAACGCCCCACCTGGTATTATAGCGTGTAAAGCCACATCTTTACTATGAAGTAGCTCACAATTTGCAAGATAAACATCATCGTTCGCGAAGTTTGCGAAAAAACCGCCATTGTGCATAAATAGAGATCATGCGAAAGGGATACCATGAAACACAAAATCATTCTTGACTGCGACCCCGGCCATGACGATGCCATCGCCATCTTGCTGGCCGCCCACCATCCTGATATTGACCTGCTCGCCATCACAACCGTCGCTGGCAACCAGTCGGTAGAGAAAACCACGCGCAACGCGCTGAAAGTCTGTTCGCTGGCGAACATCCGCCATGTCCCTATCGCGAAAGGCATGGATCGCCCACTGCTGCGTCCGGCCAGGCACGCGCCCGATATTCATGGCGAGTCGGGCATGGACGGGCCGCATATTCCTGAACCCGACATCGAACTCGATTCCCGTCATGGCGTAGACCTTCTCATTGAACTGTTGCTCAACTCTAATGGAGACATCACGCTTGTGCCAACCGGCCCGCTCACCAACATCGCCGCCGCCATGCGCCGCGAACCCGCCATTGTTCCCAAAATCGCCGCCATCTCGCTGATGGGCGGCGCGATAGGCCTGGGCAATGTAACCCCTGCCGCGGAGTTCAATATTCACACCGATCCAGAGGCAGCAGAAATCGTCTTTGACTGCGGCAGGCCTATCACGATGGTGCCTCTCGAAGTGACTCACCAGGCGCTGGCGACCGGCGAAGTAACGGCGCGCCTGCGGGCCGCGCACCGCCCCGTTGCCTCCTTCGCGGCAGACCTGCTGGTCTTCTTCGCCAGCGCCTACCACAACGTCTTTGGCTTTCCAGCCGCGCCCGTGCACGATCCCTGCGCCGTCGCCGCCATCATCGATCCCACCATCCTGCGCGCGCATACCATGCATGTCGCCATCGAAACCACCGGCCACTGGACAACAGGCCGCACCGTCTGTGATGTCTACGGCAAAGTTGGCAAACAGCCAAACACGCGCGTCGGCTACGCCCTCGACGTAAATCGATTCTGGGATATGGTGATCAACACTATCCTTAGCTATTGATACATGCCGTACAGCGCGCAGCAAGGATGTTCCTCCTGATCAGCAAAAAGTACCGCAAAGCTTGTGTACTCCACTTCAGTCTGATACAGTAGTTTTGAGATGCTCTTTACAATAATAAAAAGTAGCGCAGTCTGGGAGCAAACGACAAACAGGTATGGTAACGCAAGCGCTGTCACAACTTACGGCTTCAGCCAGTTGGCGCGATCCCGTCATTATCGTGGGGGCTAACCCTGTTGGCCTGATTACGGCACTGGGGCTGGCGTACTACCACATTCCCTGCATTGTGATCGAGGAGGGCCAGGGAACTTCACAGGAGAGCAACCAACTTGCGCTGCTCGACCAGTATACGCTGGACATCCTGGGAACGTGGGGCGGCGCAGCATTGGCGCAACAGATCGTTGCTCAGGGTGTTGTCCCGGCAGGGGAACAGGTCCTCTATCGCAAAGGACAGCTCTATCGCGCGCCCCTCACTACCTACGAAGCGGGGGAGCGTTATCCGCGCCTCGTCAATATGCACCAGTCCCTGCTTGAACAATTGCTGTTACAGAGGCTGCAAACGGCTCGAACCTGCCTGGTAGTATGGCAACACCAGTTGACGGGCGTTATGCCAGATCATGAAGGCGTAAATATCACACTCATGACAGCCAGGGGCCAGAAGTTTTTACGCGCCCCCTACCTGTTCATGACCAATATGCCCCCGACTCCAGCGCACAGCGCGGCCGGTCTGGCCGGTGCAGCATACACACACGATCAACGCTTTCTCAGCCTGGATGTGCTGACCGCGCCGGGCGACGCTCCCGAACGCTGGTTCTGGTTCAACGCCCCCTTTAACTCTGGGCGCATCGCGCAACTGCACCCACTGCCCGACGATATGGCGCGTATCATTTACCAGCTCGCGCCCACCGACGACCTGGCGCAGATTTGCCAGCCGGATGCGCTGCAACACCGCCTCACAGCGCTGTTGGGAGATCGCCCATTTGAAGTTGTGGCCCTGAGCACGCATGGCTACCGGTATGGCGTCATGCCGCGCTTCAAACAGGGGCGGCTCCTGTTTCTTGGCAACGCCGCGCACTCGCTCTCCATGTTTGGGACCAGCGAAGTCAACGGGGGGGCGCAGGATGCCTGGAACCTGGTATGGAAGCTGGCGCATGTGCGGGCTGGCCTGGCCCTGGAAACGTTGCTCGATACCTATCACGAGGAACGACACGCAGCGGCGACCAGTTCTCAGCAACGCGCCTCAGAAATCATAGGCTACCTCTCTCCAGCGCCTGGCATGGCAACATGGCGGCGCAACACCTCGCTCAAATTAAGCCAGCCATTCAAATTCCTGCGCGACTCCATTCAAGTTGGCGATAAAACGGACATGAGCGCCTATCCAACATCCCCATTACTCTCTGAAGACCACCGCCTCTACCTGGGCGGGCGCTTTATGAAACAGTCAGCCGAGCAAAGCTCCAACTTGAAACGTTTCCGCGCCGGACCTGTAGTGGGCATACCCGCGCCCGCTCTATCGCTGCCCGACGCTGATACAGGCGCGCCCGTTGCGCTTCTGGAACGCTGCGCTGAAGGCTTCGTAGCGCTGTGTTTTACGAACGATGTGGAGATGGCATTTGCAGTTTTGCAGCACGTACCTATGCAGGTGTCTGGCGTGCCAGTCTCTTTTCTGATTATCACGCCGTCCACACCAGAACTGCCTGCCAGCGACGGCATCTCCATTGTGCTGGACAGCGAAAGAAAAGCGGCCAGCATCTATAATGCCGGACCGCGTTCGCTCTACCTGGTTCGCCCGGATCGCATTATCGCGGCGCGGCGCTTCGATAGCGACTTCAACGACATCCCCGCCCTCCTACGTCACGCGGTTGGCGAAGATGATGTCGATTCACAGACGCGCATAGCCCGTCCAGCAGTCTCGGCAGGCTAATTTTTGCCCTTAATGGCATCTGCATTACTATTCCGCTCGCTCAGCAGGTAGCGTAAAGCTCCATCTATCGCAGTAATCAGATGGGACGACGAACCAGCTCCCTGGCCGCACTGCCAGTAATACTGCCCGCCTCGCCAGCTAATCGTGATCGGAATTGGTAAATTTCGCAGCATCGTCATCAGCTCTTGCTCTAAACTCTCCATCTACTCTCTCGCTTCATTCTAGCCTCGTATTGAGGATTGCCACTTTCCTTCTGATTTGCTCATAGTATAATGATAGCAAATCTTTGTTAAGTCAGCAGGGCTGCATTATCAAGATGAGGTTAAAATATGCTTAACAACGTGATAGAGAAGCAGGTGAGGAGGCAAATAGATGCTTGACAAAGCGCATAACGTCGTCTATACTGGCGGTACGTTACACGCGTGGTGACCGTAGCTCAATCGGCAGAGCTCTGGATTGTGGCTCCAGCGGTTGTGGGTTCAAGCCCCATCGGTCACCCTTTTTATTGCCCGCGATTTGCTAGTTTATCCGCGCAACAGATGGTTCCATTACCAGCTTCTGAATTGTTACCGGTCCCAGCAACTCTTTCAGAATAGCGCAGATGCCATCCTCTACAGCGAGTTGGATATACTCTTCTGTACGCGGAACCAGTGTGAAGGATTTGAGGGTACACTGCGCTTGAATGTAGATCGTACCGTCACGGTGACCAGTTTGTGAGGGGAGAGAGAAGTTCACCGAAATATCATCTACAATGGCTTCATCGAAGAGGTCCGCCAGGATAAGACTCACGGCATCCTCAATCATGAGTTCGACGTTCTCGGGTTCATCCTGAAATATCTCGGAGAACCTGCCATAACTCTGAGCATTAATGCGAAGCGTGTGCATATGAACTATTCCCCCGTCTCGTTTTGTCTTGAAATGCCCATAATAATAGGAGTATACTAAAGCCAGCATTTTCACCAAAGGTAAAAATCTACTGATTTATCTACTGATGTATCGTACACAGTAAAGGACAGCATACTGTCCAACAGGACACACGTTGAATTACAGTAATGTAGCTGCATTCAGGAAATATCTGCGCGAGTGTTTGCGCGCGGCAGGTCGTTTCCAGCTGCAACTTGCTGAAGAGATGAATATAGATTCCAAAGTCCTCAGCCGTAAATTGCGCGGCACGAGCGATGCCCATTTGTTCGATAAAGAAGTAACGCAAATTATCCGCATTCTGGCTACATGGAGAGCCATCAATACGCGAGCAGAAGCCTGCCATTTCCTCGAACTGGCCCAGTTAAAGCCAGATATCTTCAGTGACGAGGCGTGGCGCAGGCCACCCCTCGGACAGCTCGAAGAGGGCGAACCTCAGCACAACCTGTCTGCCCCCCTCAGTCGCTTCGTCGGACGAGAAGAGCAGGTGGGACGACTCCGCGCGCTGCTCGCTCACAATGATACACGCCTGGTGACTCTGGTTGGACCCGGTGGAAGCGGCAAGACGCGCCTCGCGCAGCATGTCGCCAGCGAACTGACCACGAACTTTGCCCAGGGCGTTTGGAGCGTAATGCTGGCCCCGGTACGCGATCCCGCCCTCGTGTTGCAGAGCATCATGCAAACCCTGTATATCCAGTCCTCACCCGACTCCTCACCCGTGCAAAGCCTGATTGTCTACCTGCGACACAAGAAACTGCTGCTTATTCTTGACAATTTTGAGCACGTCACAGATGCCGCACAGCTGGTAGGCGAATTGCTGGCAGCCGCGCCTGGACTCAAAATACTCGTTACCAGTCGAGCCGTGCTGCGCCTGTCTGGTGAACACGAGTTTGAAGTACCTCCGCTACATATTCCTGATCCCGACATGCTGTTGAATAAAGAGACGGCTGCGCAGTATGACGCAATCCAGCTTTTTGTGGAACGCGCTCGCCTGGTCGCCCCCAACTTTGAGCTGACCGACGAAAACGCCACGACTATCGCGCGCATTTGCGCCAGGGTGGATGGGTTGCCCCTGGCGCTGGAACTGGCGGCAGCGCGTATCAAATTGTTGCCGCCAGCAAAACTGCTGGAATGGCTCTCAAAAGCGCGATTCGCTCTACTGAAAAGTGGGGACAGGGATGTACCAGACAGGCATCAGACCTTGCTCAAAACCATTCAGTGGAGTTACGATCTGCTCACTTCCACCTCGCAAGCCTGGTTCGCGCGCCTGGGCGTATTCGACGGCGGCTGGTCGCTCGATGCGGTAGAAGCCATGATGCAGGCGTTTGCGGCCTCCCCGGTCCAGAATGAAGAAGACCTCGCTCTTTCAGATTCGGCGCTCGATCTGCTCGATCACCTGTTGAATAACAGCTTGCTGGTAAAGCCGGCGGCAATGGATGCGCAGGGACGCTTTATCATGCTGGAGACACTGCGTGAATATGCGCTTGCGCGGCTCAAAGAGCAGGGCGAAATCGAACGCGCGCAAGACTGGCACGCCTGCTACTACCTCGGCCTGGCAGAAGAAGCCGAACTGGGGTTGAGAGGCGCGCAACAACTGGCATGGTTGGCGCGCCTGCGGGCCGAGCAAGATAATTTCCGCGCCGCTCTGCAATGGTCACTCGCACAGGCCAGGAGCGGAGCCAGCATGAAAATCAACGCAACCGGCGCTGAGATATGCGCTCTTGAATTATCCCTGCGCCTCGCCGCCGCGCTCAGACCATTCTGGGAATGGCAAGGGTACATGATCGAAGGACGCAACTGGCTGAAAGCGGCTCTGGAGTTGCCATCGAAAGATCACATCGAGAGGACAACATTGGCGGCGCGAGCCAGAGCATTGAGCGCCCTTGCTCGTCTCTACTCGTTGCAAAACGAGCAAAGCAGCAGTGTCACGGTAGCTGAAGAAAGTATCGCGCTCTGGGAGCAACTGGACGTTCCCGCGGGTTTAGCCATGGCATTGTTTCACCGGGCCTGGGCTCCGATCTCCCAGGGCGAATATGAACTGGCGAAATCGTTCTTAGAACAGGCCCTCCAATTGCTCTCCCCGGCGAGTGATGTATGGTTACGCGCTCAAATACTCTTCTTACTGGGCGACGTGGCTGGTTTCACCGGCGATTACGAGTTGATGCGCTCCCACTTCTCGCAAAGTAAAGCCATGTTCGAGCACATCGGCGATAGAAGCGCGGTTGCCGACGTATTGAAAGATCAGGCTGGCATGGCAATCCTGGAGCAGAACTATTCATGGGCCATCAGTCAACTGGTGAAAAGTATTGAAATGTGCCAGGAACTTGGCTATAAACAATTTCTTGGCACCGGCCTGGGGTTGTTGGGTTTTGCGGTTGGCATTCGAGAGAAACCAGATGCAATTTCGGCCACCGTACAGGCTGCCCAATTGTGGGGCGCATCCAATGGCCTGCTTGGAACTATAGGCTCAAACTCCTGGCTCACTAACCATCCTAC
>DAHVFL010000232.1 GCA_027316975.1 Chloroflexota bacterium
GTACAATGGCATACTTTCGATTCAATCTGCGCATATCTTTCTCCATTTCGAAAGAACTACATATAGCCGCAAGCTTGCTTTGTTTTATACTATTATAACATTCAATTTACATATATGCAATACTTCATAATAGTTAATTATGTTCCAAATTGTTTCATTTTTTGTGTCATCACCTGTAAGCGCACCCTTCCATTTTCATCAATCTCCTGTAACTGGCAGCTATCAACCACTAAAAGCGATCTCAGCTGGTGCCGAATTGGCCCTGCTTTCAAGCATTCCTTTGATCAGCCTGTTGACTGTAATACCCCAGGCATCCCAGTTAAGTCGTTCCTCAAAAGCGGCTCTACTCGATTTGATCAGGTCGGCGTATCGCTGATCATCCCGGTAAATTTTGGCAATCAGTTCAGCATATTCAGCGCCCCTGGCTTCTGGTGGCAGCATAAAACCATTTTCTCCATCGCGGACAGCTCCTGAAACACCGCCTGTATTGGTGGTAATCGAGGGCAATCCGAAGGAACTGGCCTCACAGAACACCATCCCATATGCCTCGCTGCGTGTTGGTAAAAAAAGGAAGTCTGCTGTCTCAAACAATCTCTCCATCTCGCGGCGCTGGCTTTCAATTTTCTTATCGAGGAACGGTATTACCTTCATGCGTTGATGCGAAAAGGTAGACGGAGGAATGCATCCACAAATGATTAGTTCCGCCTGAATTCCTATTTCTTCGAGCTTGAGCAGCGTTTCAAAGGCTATTTCACCGCCTTTCCTTAGCCAATCGACTCCTATAAATAATAGCGTACACCGGTCTGACTTCTTTCTATTCCTGGCTACCTCTCCAGAAGGAGGATTCTCAATGTTTGCCCCATAGGGAACGGTATGTACTTTCTGCCCATCTATATGATAGTTTTCACGCCCTGACTGCGCGGCCCATTCAGATGGGTAAAGAGCTAAACTGGCTCTCTGGAGTCCCATTCCTTCAAGAGTGTTGGCCTCAAACAACGATCTTTTCAGCAGGTTCGAGAATTGAGTATAATAGTTCAGTAAAGAAGCAATATTGGCATCCTCTGTTAATACAATCGGAATATCTGTCTCTAAAAAAGCTACCTCGGTGGCGCAGGAGGGGCCAAAGATGATATCAAACGATTGTCCAGCTAGCTTGCGCGATAGGATTTTTGCATACTTCCTGGCACTATAGAAGCTGTGGTAATACATAAACCCTTTCTTGAAGAGGGTCTGGGTGCTTTTGTTAACAATCTTGCCAATCAATAGCTCCCTGATATTGATTGGGTCTACATACGTGACCTCTCCACAATATTTTTCCAGTACCTGAGCCATATAACTATTCGTAATGCGCCATGAAGAGCGTTTATCTTGTAAGGTAAGAGCAGTCAGGAACGCAATTTTTAAGCGCTTATTTTCGTAAGTCATATCGCTGTTCTTTCTCAAAGTACCTGTATAACTATGCCGATAGTAAAATACGCTACACAGGCGTAAGCTGGTAAGCATTGTCCAAAGGTCTGAGGGCAACGTTCGCGTCATAAAGATCGAGAACAAGCTGGCGGGCGTTCGTTGAAAGTCTTTGCGCGAGGCGCCGGTCTTGAAGAACAGTTGCGCAGGCACGCGCAAAATCTGCGGGAGTATCTGCGACCAGCAGATGCACGCCGTCCTGTACTTCTAAACCCTCGCAACCAACCGTCGTTGAGACCACCGGTAATCCCATCGCCATCGACTCCAGAATTTTTACTCGCACTCCCCCCCCTGATAAAACGGGAACAGCTAATACTGCCGCGTGCTTCCAGAAAGGTACAGCATCGGCAACATAATCATGCAGGTGAACGCCTGGTGACCGCTCAGCCAGTGTTTGCAACAGGCGTGGAGGGCGGGCGCCCACGATGTCGTAGCTAATACCCGGGCAAAGGGCACGCAGTTGCTCATAGCCGTTGCGCAGCCACCAGATCACACCTTCGCTGTTGGGGGGCCAGAACATCGTGCCGATCGTAAACAGGTGATTGGGTTTCGGCTCGCGGCTTTCCCAAACAGGGGTAAAGCGTTCGACATCAACGGTAATTGGCACGACTTCGATCAACACCGAAGCGCCTGCCACCTCGCGCAGCGCCTGCCGATCATGCTCGCTGACGGCTAGCACGACCTGGGCACGACGACAAGCCTGCCCTTCGAATTTGCGAATGAGGCGAACTTCGCGACCCAGGAGCAAACGTGAGAGAGGATTGCTCGCCCCTTTATGCAGGCGTTGAACCACTTGCCAAACGGCGTTATGCTCGTCCAGGATTACGGTACCTTTCCAGGCGGGGGGAACAAAACGCATCATATTGAGCTGGTCAACATGCAGAATGTCAATCGACTCTTCTTGCAAGAGCTGCCGTACCGTCGCCTGCATAGCCGCGCGGTCATCGCGTCTCAGGATGAACGAATCGCCCGTGACAATGCTCTCAAGCAGAAAACGCGCATCGCTCACATGCGAGCGTTTGATAGGGACCGTCGCCACACGATGGCAGATGTCGCGCAGTTTTTCAGCATTCGCTACCTCCGCATCGCCACGCACGAAGGTACAGTAAATCACTTCATGGTGAGCAGCGAGATGCCGTAGCACTTGCAGGGTTTTCACTTTAGGACCCGCGTCAGCAGGATAAACAACGACTTGAGTGAGCATAAGTACACGCATTAAAAACTACCTCTCAAATTCCGACCCTCTGGGATGGCGCTTGATAGTCAACAGATAGCTACATCCTTTTGCCAGCGTAATCCAGGGATGAATCAGATAAAAAAGGAAAAAGAGTTGCAGTGGTAGCCGTGAACGGTCCATATAACGCCGGGCAAGAGCGGATGGCACAGGGAAGAGAGCGCGAACGCTCGCTCTTAACAGGCCTGCTGAGCGATCAACCATTACGCGTTGAGCAAGGATACGACGTGGATGAGCCTGTGGTGTGACGAGGGCGAAAGCCACATCGGACATGGCTGCGCGCTCTACTATCAGGCGACAGGCCAGTGGAGGGCGCAGTTGGGCAAAAACCTGCACAGGAATAGCAACAGCAAAGAGATCGCGGCACCATGATAAGCAGTAGTAGAGCGTTGTGGCTAAACGCTGGTGGCGCGCCATACGAACAAGCGCATCCCAATCAAGTTCTGAGCCAAACGTTCGCACTATCATGACAATGTCATAGAGCCAGATCAAGCGACTAAATCCATGAAATCGATAATGCCAGCAGAGATACAACAAGTGATCCAGTGGATGCATTGTCAGGGTAGGCTCTCCGAGTATCATTAATGGCTGCGCCTTCTGCCAGAGCGACTCTATATCGAAAGTTGTGCCAAACTCGCTTTCATGAGGCGCGGTATGCAATTCGATAAGAGCCTCAAGCCAGGAATCAGAGCCTTTTAAGATATAGTTATAGCCAACCCGCTTACGGTCAATCATATTTGAGCGATACTCTTCATAGAAGGTATAACCTATCCCTCTCAATACATCATGCGCCTGTGGCAAATCGCGCGGATGAATCAGGACATCAATATCATGATAGGTGCGCAGGTGTGCTTGAGGGTAGACGCTATATGCAAGGGCGGGCCCCTTGCACAGGAGAAGCGGGATATTAACCTCGTTAAATGCGCGCAAGATTCGTTGCAGCTCCGGCTCAAGAAACAGGTTTTGCAGCGTTTCCAGCCGGTACATGTCCTGAATGGTGGCTACCGTTCTTTCGCCGACCATATGCTCGAGTTCCTCAGCAGAAAAATATGTACACAGGACAGGGATCAGGCGAGTTAGCTCTTCATTCTTGCTCAGGTTGACGCGATTCTTCAGAGCAAACGCACTGCTGATACCCAGTTTTAGCAGACGCTCTAAGGATTGCCTGTCGCTTTGTTTATGCCCATCCAGGCTTAAACCTTTCCCCGCCTTTTGCTTTTCATTGTTCAATAAAAAAATCCCTCTACCACTGTTATCTGATTGCGTAAGATTCTGTATCATCAGGCATTATCCTTACAGAGAGAGCCATGTTCAGCTATTCTATTGGAGCAAGTGTACCAGCGAACATACTCTAAAGTGGCAAAGCAACGGTTAAGACTTCGTTATGAAATACTGCTTTTCGTAATAGTTTCGCAACCCGTTCTCGCTTGCATATTTACCAGCTAGTAGTTACACTGGTGTCAAAGCTGAGTCGAACTGTCAGTTAATTTTGTATCATCGACAATTTTTGAGGAAACGTATGCGTATTTTGTTAGTGAGTAATCTCTTTCCCCCTTATGTAGTAGGTGGGGCTGAGATCGTGGCCAGGGATTTTGCATTGGGGCTTGAAGGTCTGGGGCACGATATCACGGTTTTGACCAGTACTTATGGCATCACCAATAAACAGCGGGATGGACGCACCTGGCGCACCTTAGATTATACGCCATCCTCGCATTTTGACAGGCATCGCCCATTCTGGCGACAACTTCACCTGCTACGCGACTACTACAGGTACTTTCACTACCCCCCGAACGTCAAAGAATTGCTCCAGGTGGTTGCCGAGGTTCAGCCGGATGTTCTTTATATCTGGGAAATAACCGGGCTTGGTGTCAACACAATTCTCTCGGCGCTGGGTCATACCAGGATACCTGTCATCTTTCACCTGGAAAGCTACTGGTGGCAGTACATCCGCTCGCCGGAGACCGGGCAAACGCGGCTGCATACGCGCTGGCTGAAAAAAATGTTGATTGGCCCGGTTCCCTCGCTGCCTTATACGTCATTGATCGCCGCCAGCGAGGCGGTCAAGCAGGAGTATATCGAGGCGGGATGCGATCCCAAACGCATTGAGGTCGTCTACAACGGCATCGATTCTCGTTTTGTAGACCTACCGCGGGCAAGCCGTCCCGATGCCGAAGGAGGGCCTGAGCATGTCGGGTTGATCTACGTGGGGCGATTATGTGACGAAAAGGGAGTGCTTATCCTCCTCAAAGCGCTGCATCTACTGGTTCAAGAACAGGACAGGCAGCGCATCCATCTCAACATATTTGGCGACGGTGACCCGGCCTATATCAGTGAGTTACAGACTTTTATCGGCGAGAAGCAGTTGACCCCGTTCGTGACCTTTCATGGGAAGGTTCCTCAAACCGTGCTGATTGAGAATTATGACCGATCAGATATTATGCTTACTCCATCACTCTGGAAAGAGCCTTTTGGCCTGGTTGTCGCGGAAGCAATGGCACGAGGCTTGCCAGTGATTGCCTCAAACATAGGAGGCCCGGCAGAAATTATCACTCACGAACGAGACGGCCTGTTGACCGAGCCAGGAGACGAGCAAGCGCTGGCTCTGGCTATTACACGGTTAGTCGAACATCCTGATGAGCGCATGCAGTTTTCGCAGACAGCACGCGCAGCCATTCAAGAACGCTTCCTGGCTGAAAAGAATACGCAAAGGATAGAACAGCATCTGCTGCGTATTGTACAGGGTAATCCACTCGAGCATGAACCAGAAGCATTGGGTGAAGTGGAACAAGCAGTACAAAATGAGACAGGAGTAGCTTGATACCCTTATGCACCGGGTAGAAAGTAGTGTTCATGAATAGAAACAGTGATCCCGGACCTGTTCCGGGACGACCTCGAACCCGGATTGCCATTCTGCTGGCATTTGTTGGTGTGTGTATCCTGGTTGGGGTTCTGGTATTTGCGATCTCCTACGGAGTGGTGCAACAAAACCACCCACAAGCCGGTGCATCACCAACTTCCAGCCCTGCTCCCGGAAGGCAGCCAATCCCTGGAACAGTGTCACCATCACAAACAGGTCCGTATGGTTTCACCATTTTAAGGCGTTTGACACCGGAGACGATTGCCTATTTGAAGGAACTGCGTATCACCTGGGTGCGCTATCAACTCGACTGGGCACATATCGAAGCGCAGCCAGGGCAGTTCGACTGGAGCGAACTGGATTCCGCTGTTTCCCTGGTCAATGCAAGCGGTATGCATATTGATTTTCCGCTGCAACTTGCCCCTGATTGGGCGCTCAGTCAAACGTGCGGGGGGAAGCCTCTGCTTCCAGGCGCGAAAGAAATGACACAGTATGCCAGCGCCCTGGCGCAACGCTACAACGGCCGCAATGGACATGGGTATATCGATAGTTATGAAATCGGTAATGAAGAGTTTGACGAGCACTTACCCAGAAACAAAAAAATTGTCGCGAGCAACTGCTCGCAGGTCAACTTCGTAAGCTTCTACGGACCTGTGCTGAAAGCAGGCTATCAAGCGATCAAGAGTCAATCACCGCAGGCGCTGGTGGGTATGGCGGCCATCTGGTGGGTCAATACGCCGCATATCCGTTCCTATTTAGACTGGCTCTATCAAAATGGCTACGGCGATTACTTCGATTACGCCAACTTCCATTATTATCCATGCGCTGGAAACCCGAATACTGCTGCCCCTGGAAATCCAACCATAACTGATGGAGACCGTCCTTCCTTTGACCTTGAATGGCAAACCTTTCATGAGATCATGGCACAGTATGGTGATAGTAGGAAACCCGTCTGGGTGACTGAGACGGGATGGGCTATTAGCAATATTAACCAGGCGCAGCGCTGTATCGTAAGCCCTGAGCAACAGGCGCAATTCATGAGCTACTTGCTTACAGAAGCGGCAAAATCCCACGTTGTGCAGCAACTTTTCTGGTACACGATTGATCTGAAGAACGATGGGATGAGTATTACGCAGTTCAGTAATAAGCTTCCTGGCTTCTACACCTTGCAGCGCTTTATTCAACAACAGCCCTTGTGGAACAAATAAGGGGTAGAGGTCGCTTCAGCACCCCCACCCCTTCTGGCGGATGAGAAGGTTGCAAGCATACTATAGCGCGTGAACGAAATACTCTCGCGACAGTTGTACTTATGCCTCAAGTAATTTCTTGAGTTTACGCCCGGTCAGACTACCTTCATTGCTGTCTCCCCGCTCGCTCTGCTTGCGCTCTATAAAAAGGTCTTCAAGTACCCTCCCATCAAATTCAACGGGCAATGGGAGGTTCATATTACTCAAGATAGTAGGGACAAGGTCAGTAACTTCCGCATTTGGCGCCTTGAAACCCTGTTTCAGGTTCCCACCGCAGGCATACAGCACGCCGTCCTTCTGGTGCGAGCCTCGCCTTTTTTTGGTATCTCTTCCCGTAAATACATCGTTCCAGAGCCACCTGTTGCCCAGACTCATATTAAAGG
>DAHVFL010000233.1 GCA_027316975.1 Chloroflexota bacterium
GTCTTGGAGGTGGTCAATTGAACACCGTTGGCTACAACGCCAGCAAAGCAGCCGTCATCAACCTCACCCGCGCCTTCGCCATCGAATGGGCCAATCGCGGCATTCGCGTCAACGCCGTCGCGCCCGCCATGTTCCGAACGCGCATGACCGAAGCCATCCTCGACCGCGCCGAATCCCTCGTCGCTGATGCCATGCCCATGAAGCGCATCGGCAAACCGGGCGAACTGGCCCCCAGCGTGCTATTTCTTGCTTCTGAGGGCGCGAGTTATATTACAGGGCAAGTGATCCCGGTTGATGGCGGGAGGACGGCGCAATAACCAGTCTGGCTAAGCCAACTCCCCTCGCACCAGCGCAACCGCTATCTCATTATGCCGTTCGATCAACACAGGCAGATCAACATCGAGCAGTTGTCCATGCCGAACTCGTATGCGCCCATTGATGACGCTCAGATCGACCTTTGGCGGGTGGCAAAAAACTAGCGAGGCCAGGGGGTCGTGGACGGCTCCGCCTGCCAGGTCGAGCGTGTCGAGGCGGTAGCCGATGAAATCGGCGGCCATGCCGGGCGCGAGATAGCCAATATCGTCACGGCCCAGGGTGGCAGCGCCGCCGCGTGTTGCAAGCCAGAGCGCTTCATGAGCGGTCAGAGCGGCAGGGTTGCCTGTGACACGCTGAAGGAGAAGCGCCTGTCGCGCCTCTTCCAGCAGGTGCGAGCCATCGTTGGAGGCCGAGCCGTCTACGCCGAGTCCAACGCGCGCGCCAGCTTCCCACAGGCGGCGAATGGGCGCAATGCCCGATGCCAGGCGCATGTTTGAACTGGGACAGTGCGCCACTCCTGTCTGCGTCCGTCCCAGCCGCGTGATTTCTCCCGCTCCCGGATGCACCATGTGAGCGTGCCATACGTCGGGGCCAACCCAGCCCAGGTCTTCCGCCAGTTCGACAGGCGTGCGGCCAAACTCAGCCGCGCAGTATGTCGCCTCGTCTACCGTTTCAGCCAGGTGCGTGTGAGAGTGAACGCCGCAGGCCCGCGCCAGATTGATACTTTCGCGCATCAATGATGGAGAGACAGAGAAGGGAGAGCAGGGGGCCAGCACGATACGCAGCATGGCGTACCTGCTCGCGTCGTGATAGCTCTCGATCACACGTTGGGAGTCGCGCAGGATAGCATCTTCGCCCTCAACGACCGAATCAGGCGGCAGGCCGCCCTTCGATTCGCCTACCGACATCGAGCCGCGAGCAGCGTGAAACCGCGCGCCCATTTCGCCTGCCGCGGCAATCTGGTCGTCCAACCTGGCCCCATTGGGCCACATGTAGGTGTGGTCGCTAGAAGTTGTACAGCCTGAAAGCATCAGCTCTGCCAGGGCGATCTTTGTGCTGACAGAGATGGCTTCCGGAGTGAGACCCGCCCAGATGGGGTAATGCGCGCGCAACCAGTTGAAAAGGTTGGCGTCTTGCGCGGCAGGCAGGTTGCGCGTGAGCGTCTGGTAAAAATGGTGGTGGGTATTGACTAATCCTGGGAGAATAACCATCCCCTGCGCATTGAGCGTGTAATCCGCATCTTGCGGAAGTTGCTGCGCCGGGCCAATCTGTGAGATTACATTATCTATGACGTAGATGGCTCCATCTGTCCATTGCGTATCGTTATCGTCCATTGACACAAGCAATGTCGCGTGCTGAATAAGCAGGGATGGCATTGAGAGATGCTCCTCTTCTATCTGTAATTGCTCAGTTGCTCTTTCAGGCCATATCATACAACAATGCATGAGACTTACAAGCAAAACCAGGTAACAACACGCCTTCATCCTGTCATCCTGAGCGCAGCGAAGGATCTGAGCGAGGTGTTCCCTCCATATGCGTTCACTTCATAGCAGGTCTGGTTCCCCATCGAGCCTGTCATCCTGAGCGCAGCGAGGGAGCTTGCTCGCCGTGTACAGAGATCCTTCGCTGCGCTCAGGATGACATTCGTTTGGATGACATTCGCTCAGGATGACATTCGCTCAGGATGACATTCGTTTGGATGACATTCGTTTGGATGACATTCGTTCAGGATGACATTCGCTCAGCTCAGGACGACAGAAGGGAGCCAAAGGTGACAGGATGCGGCGAATCATTGTTCAATCGCGCCGGCTGCCACTCGCACTGCTTCGGAGAGGGTTGGATAGGGTAGTAGTGTCTCGGCAAGCCCGGTGACGGGTATGTTTGCGCGCATAGCAAGTACAATTGGGGCCAGCAGGTCATCTCCACGAGGGGCAAGAATATGGCCGCCGAGAATTTTGCCCTGCGCATCCACCAGCAGCTTGACCAGTCCGGCTGTTTCTCCTTCGATGATGGCCCGTTCATTCTGGCTGAATGATGCGCGGCCAACATGATAAGCGATGCCCTTCTCGCGCAGTTGCTCCTCCGTTTTGCCGGCATGAGCCAGCGCGGGGTCTGTAAAGGTTGCCCAGGGGATGGCGCGGTTCTCAAAATGTTGAGCTTCGCGAGCGAAGGCATTGTGTGCCGCCAGCTTGCCCTGTTCAGAGGCAACGTGAGTGAACTGGTATTCTCCTGTTACATCACCTGCCGCCCAGATGTGAGGAATATTGGTGCGCAGGGTGGCATCGACTTCGATTCCTTTTTTGCCGGTTGTAACGCCCGCCGTCTCAAGATGGAGCGATTCCAGCATGGGGCGGCGACCCATCGCCAGCAGAATTTCGTCAACCACCAGTTCTTCTTCCGTGCCTGCACGAAGGCGAACCGTCAACCGCTTGCATTCACCATCTTTCTGCACGCGCCGGAGTTCAGCGCCGGTCTTTAATTGTATCCCCTCTTTAGCGAGCAATTCGCAAAGTTGTTCCGCGAGTTCGCGGTCTTCTTTGTCGAGCAGTTGCGAGCCGCGTTCCAACACCGTGACCTCGACTCCGAAACGTGAGAACATCTGGGCAAACTCTATGCCAATCGCGCCGCCGCCAATAATTGCCAGGCGGCGCGGCAAGTTGGGAAGTGTTACAGCCTGCACGTTGGTGATGTACCCGGCCTCGCGCAATCCCTCTATTGGCGGCACCATGGTCTCACAGCCGGTCGCAATAATAATGCGTTCAGCCACGATGGTTTGATCGCCAACCAATAATTTGTGTGGTGTCACAAAGCTGGCCTCACCCTGTAGCACATCGATACCCTGGCGGGCTAACTGGGCCGCGGCCTCCTCATTTGTGCCTCCGCGCAGTTGTAGAATGACCTTTTGCACTCTTGCCAGGACGTGCGCCCAGTCTGCCTGCGCCTGGGGAATGCGCAGCCCGTACCCACCGGCATGTCGCGCCTGGTAGAGCAGTCGAGCCGTATACAACAGCGTCTTGGTCGGATCACAACCGTAATTCAGGCACGTTCCCCCCAGTATATTGCGCTCAACCAGGGCGACGCGCCTGCCCTCCTTACGAACATCGCTGGCAGCAGAACTCCCTGCCGCTCCTGCCCCAATTACGAGAAGATCATAGGTTTGTTCTGTCATACTATCCCCCTGCGTCATAGAGCCAGTGGCGAGCTATCATAATGCGCTAACAAATCGGCAGGTCCATCATAAATCGCAATGGCCCCGGCCAGGTCGGCATCTTTCCAACCGCCACAACGAAAGGCGATAGTTCCGATATGTACCTTCTGAGCCGCTTCGATATCGTAGGCGGTATCACCGATCATGAGAACCTCATCCGGCGGTAAACCGATGCGTTCGAGTGTCACTTCCATAACGTCGGGATCAGGCTTAGAACGCGGCGCATCCTTCGATGAAGTCTTGTCCTTAATCAGGTCTGCAACACCAACCAGTTGTAAAAAAGCTTGCAGCTCGTCAGGTTTAGCCGAACTGGCGATTGCGACTTTTAAGCCACGCTTGCGTATCTCTTCGATCAGCTCTTTTGCTCCTGGAAAGGGTCGTAAGAGAGGTAAATAGCGCTCTTTAAAGATTTCTTCGCGTCTCTGGCTGATGGCTTTTCCCTGCTCGCTATCCTTATCGAGGTGAACCGTTTCCGGTAGCACTTTATCGCCGCCCATACCAATCAGAGGCCGTACCTTTTCAAACGCAGCAGTATATCCGTAAGCCGCCATCGCCTCGACCCAGGCGCGCGCGTGGAAATCATTGCTATCAATTAATGTTCCGTCAACGTCAAAAATGACGCCATGTATGTGTGCCATTTTACTCAACTCTTCCTCGTATGAAATGACTTTACCCCTTTCATACGCATGATTGCGCTTGCAAGCTTCACTCCTGAGCGCCTGCGGCGTGTCGCAAACAATTTTGAGCGAGATATGGTGAAGATGGACAGACACGTCTGCCCATCTTCACCATATCTCGCTCTCATTCTATTTCTTTGAAACGATTTATGTCTCTCAAACGAGTTCTATATGGGAACTTACAACCAAACCTTCCTTCCAGAAGTCATCAATTCCTATCTCGACGGTAAGTTGCTCTCGGCGCTCAAGCGAAATGATGAACAGGCCGTACTCGAATCGCTCGCTGGGCTGCGCCCGGAGGAAATTGCGGTAATGAAATTCCTCCAGGAGTAACCTGCCGCCTGCGGCGGCGCTCTGAGAAGAAGGAATATGCGACCGGCCCGTATATTCCTTCTTTCTCTTCTTACGAGCCGGGAAGCAAAGCAAAGCGCTTTCACAACTTCAAACAGGCTTTATCCGTATAGTATGTAGAGTGAGCGTTTTCAATATAGTTTGAAAACACATATGTGATAGCAAAGTACATGGTCTCACGCCTGTAAAGGAACCAATACAAAATGAGATATAGATATCGGCCATACCGCAGAGGGATTCGGTTTTTCCCTCACGTTTTCCCAATACTGTTTCCGCTTATAATACCGTTTGGTCTCGGCCTGGCCCTGTTTCTGTTTAAGGCGGTGTTCGCCATAATCGGCGTCCTGCTGCTCGTGGCCCTGGCTGTTTTTATCATGCGGGCAGTAATGCGAGGCAATTCGGGATCGACCTGGAATTCAATCAGGAACATGGGTAATAATACGTGGAAGCAACCGCAACAGCAGCCATCATACTACCAGCCGCCACAGCAGTCGCCCTACAACCAGCAGTACGGGCAGCCGACGCAAGAACAGGAACAGCCGTACCAGCAGGGCTACCAGTCCGGACAGCCCCAGTATCGCCCACCGGTGCAATACAATGATTACGAGCAGCAGGTGCAGTACCCGGAGCAAATGCCACCGCAACAGCAGTAAAACGAGCCTCTTCAATGCCGGGCGACCTTCTCCAGGATGTGCGAAGCGCCGCGGGCGCTGATGGCGCCTACCACTCGGAGAGTAGCAGAGCACATAACTTGCGATACCTTTGAAACTTGCTTTCGTATAACTCGTGTCGCGCTGGTTGTTTGATCGTTTGATGCGTCGCCGTCTGGCGGTGCGCGGCGGCCTGCCAGGTCAGAACTCCCGTCGCAATGTTCGCCAACAGGGCCGCGCCGGTGACAGAAGCGTCACCGGCGCCCTGAAACTGCACAGGAACACCGAAGATGTCGGCGGTCAGTTGTCGTATCCACTCCGTTTCAAGCACTTTGCCGGATGCGATGATCTGGCGTGGTTGTCCTAGCTCTTGAAACAACCCCAGCGCAATCCAGCAGGCATTCAGGATGATGCCCTCAACGGCTGCTCGCATCAAGTGCGGACCGGTATGGTGTAGTTGTAACCCAAAGTAGACTCCCGTTGCGCCGGCCCTCCATAACGGCGCGCGCTCTCCGGCGACATATGGCAGGCATAGCAAATCATCGCACTGCACCGTTTCCGCGGCGGTTAGCATTTCCACGAACTTTTGTGGTTCGCGATCTGTGGAGTTTCTGCTCAGCACCGAATTGTATAACCATTCAAGCACAACTCCACCGCTGTTGGCTGGCCCACCCACGATAAAACGGTCGGTATCCAGCACGTAGCAAAATGATCGCGTAGGAACGTTGGTGACGGGCGTGGCGCTGGCTGCGCGAATGGCGCAACTGGTGCCAATGGTCATTGCCATCACATCGCTACCGGTGGCACCCACGCCAAGATTTGCCAGCACGCCGTCCGATGCGCCGATGTTGAATACTGTCTCCGGTAATATCCCTGCCAGGAGAAGCTGTCGCTCGCGAATGCCCTGCTTTACATAGGTAGTCGGCACAATGGTCGAGAGCTTTTCGGCAGAGATACCTGCCAGGGAGAGCGCCCCTGCGTCCCAGCCTCCTTCGCGCGTATTGTATAGCCCGGTCGCGCTGGCAATCGAAGCATCAACGCGCCATTCGCCAAACCAGCGATACCAGATCCACTCTTTCTGTGAAACGAATTTTGCCGCCTTCTGGAAGATTTCTGGTTGGTGTTCGCGCATCCACATGAGTTTGAGGAGCGGTGTCATAGGATGAACTGGCGTGCCGGTTCGCTCGTACACGGACTTTCCTGCCGGTGTCTCCCATAGCTGGTAGGCCTCATGTTTAGCGCGTAGGTCCATCCAGGTAATAGATGGTCCCAGAGGTGTTCCACCGGCAGCTACGGGAATCAGGCTGTGCATGGCTCCGCTCAATCCCACGCGCTTTATCGTAAAACCCTGACGTTGCGCTTCCTGGGATGCCTTGATAAGCACATTCATCACCGACTGGTACACGATTTTTGGGTCCTGTTCCGCAGCTCCCGTGTCGTCGTGGTGCGACTTCACTTCCTCTGCCGCGAGCGCAATTTCTTGCATGTGAGCGTCAAATGCTGTGGCTTTGACCGAGGACGTTCCGATATCAATGCCGATAGTACAGTCGAGGTGTGCCATTATTTCTTGCTCCTGCCCTGTGTATGCTCTCAAATTCGCGCGCCCGGTTTACGCGGTCACATAAGATATTACATCACTTTTGGCAGGGAGTTACAACCAGTTTGTGTATATAAGCGTGATGACTGGCACTGCCGCGCTCTGCTTTCCGGTGCAAAGGAGTTGCTCTTTACCTGTCAACCGGTTGGCAATTATCTGGAGCAACTTTGTAGTCTGCTCTCCATCCTTCAGGGTGAATGTAGGGACGCGATTCATCGCGTCCTTCGTTGCGTTGCAGTAGGGGCGAGACGGACGCGATTCATCGCGTCCTTCGTTGCGTTGCAGTAGGGGCGAGACGGACGCGATTCATCGCGTCCTTCGTTGCGTTGCAGTAGGGGCGAGACGGACGCAATTCATCGCGTCCTTCGTTGCGTTGCAGTAGGGG
>DAHVFL010000234.1 GCA_027316975.1 Chloroflexota bacterium
GCTCCTCCCTGTCATCCTGAGTGCAGCGAAGGATCTCTTCTACCACGAGCAAGCTCCTCCCTGTCATCCTGAGTGCAGCGAAGGATCTCTTCTACCACGAGCAAGCTCCTCCCTGTCATCCTGAGCGCAGCGAAGGATCTGCCTCGCCGGACACCGAGATCCTTCGCTGCGCTCAGGATGACAGGGAGGGATGACAGGGAGGGATGACAGGGAGGGATGGCAGCGTGACGCGAGGGCGACAACCAGCATCTCCAGTGGTCTGTCAATGTATCTGTATCTTGAATATATCATGCTGATAGCCTATAATAACAGGGAAGATGTATGCTCTCAGCATGTATTATATAGAAGCTATGCCGTAAGCATAGGGAAAGAAGCTATCATGGCAGATTTACAGGAAATTATGGGGCGCGTAATCCGGCGCGAAAGGCAGGAGCGCCAACTGACGATAAAAGAGCTGGGGGAGAAGGCGGGACTTTCAGAAATATACGTGGGTGAAATCGAGCGCGGGCAGAAATATCCCTCATCAAAGGTGCTGGAGAGCATCGGGAATGCGCTTGACCTGGATATGGCCGACCTGCTGGAATTGATGGCCGAGGAGATTCGCATCGAACGTATGCCACAGAGCAATGCCATCGGCTTTGTGCTGCCTGCCGCTCCGGGTCAACCTCACCGCATCACGGTTAAGAAAATCGTCAACATGTTGCCCGAAGGGGAGGTGGAGAGCGTCGCCAATTTTAGCGCGTTCCTGCTCTCCAAACACTTTCATCCTTGATTTCTGAATATACATAAAAGGTGTCAATGGGCTGTTGGCCTGCGACCAACAGAACAGCCCATTGACACCTTTTATGTATGAAATGTTTACATCAATCGTTCAGGCTGTGCGAAACCCACTGGTTGCCGGGTCCCTGGTAGCCGGGTGCCTCGCCGAAGACTATCTGGGTCTGGTTGTTCGTGTCTACGACCATTGAGAAATAATCCCCGTAGGGCGAGCCAAAACCATTGGGGTACAGGTAGGGGTAGCCGGAAACAAAGCTGGAAATTTGCACGATGCGGCTAAAGTTTTCGCCGCCATCGACGCTCTGGCGGAAGAAGAGATTCCATCTACCAGTGCGTGTATCCATCCAACCGATGCGCACATCACCTGCCCGCTTACCAACGGCAATGGCCGGGAAACTGTGCTCTACTCCCCGTGGCGCGTTGGAGATGTCCACCCGCTCTGAATAACTGTTCCCGTCATTTGTAGAACGGGCGAAGAAGATACGCTCTGGCGCGAAGTTCGTCTGATCGACGGTGCTGTTCCAGAGCAAATAGATGGTATCATCGCTGCCGATGCTCAAAGCCATTTGCGAGCTAAGAAAGGCATAGCCGCAGTTATTACATGCGGGCGGCGCGCCGCTCACATTAATTACGGTGCGCGTCCAGGTTTTGCCGAAATCGGTTGATTTTGAGACCCACACGGTAGCCGGGCCGTTGCCGAGATTGCTGTGCGCTTTATCAAAGCTGTCCCAACTGATGAAGATGTTGCCATGCGAGTCGATAGCCGCGCCAGCCGAAAGCGAAATGCTAAAACGGTTGCTGGTGGGGAAAACTTCACGCGTTGTCCAGGTTTTGCCGCCGTCGCGCGAGATGGTCGCCCAGGTATTCAAATTGTCGTCGTAAGCCACCACAATTTCGTTGCCGCGCACCGCCAGCTCCTCCTTATCCAATCCCGGCGGGCGGGTCGAAACCAGCATCGGCGCTCCCCATGTTTGACCAAAGTCCGTCGATTTCATGACAGCTATAACTGAATTGCTGTTCTGCAAGAACGATGCCCAGAGAGTACGGCCATCTACGGGGTCAACCACAATCTGTGGATCATACTGACCGCCATCCACATGGAGGTTCGGCGTAAGAGCGCGCGGCGCGCTCCAGCTATTACCTCCATCATCAGAACGCTGGAGGAGCAGGTGGAGATCACAGTTGAAACAGGTTCCCCCGCCCGCAACGTCATAGTGCTTGAAGAGTGTATAGATATGCCCATAGCGGTCGGCAGCAATCGCTGATTCCCAGTCATCGCCAGATTTGAAACCGATACGCGCCTGTTGAGTAAATTGCAAACCATTGCTCGCAGTAGTAGAAATGGATTTTGCGAATACCAGGCCGCTTGTGCCGGTATACAACACACTAAACATGACAATCAAGCCAATGGGGATTACAAATAATCGTCTGACAAGCCGGGTGGTTAAGGTAAGCATGGACAGCCTCCTTACAGGAAAAATAGTGTGGCACGAACAATGTTCTGGATTGGATACTTCCCTGTCGTCACAATACAACTACGCTGGTAGATTGTCAATGAAACATTGCCTGCCTTGCGCAAGCATGGTACTTTGCTCATTCAGTACGTGTATCAGAGCGAATGAATCGTTATACTTAACAAGAGGCTGCGTGCTGTATTGGTGAAGGTTTGCAACGACTTCAGGAAGCACTGGATATTCCGCGACACTGAGCGGAAATTCCGTGTGCGTTGAACGTTTCATCAAATGTCAAGTACCGCGTCCCCTGGGGTGTAGGAAAGACTCTGCTGGGAAATTTGGTATAGACCAGTTGAACCAGGCAACCAGCGAAGGAAAGAGATGTGTGAAACCAGGCAGAACAGGCAAAAGCGTTTCCAGGACAATACGTTGCCTGTCGAAAAACCCAACAGGTATGCCTGTATTATACGCAAAAACTTGTTATGCAACATGAATTGCTGTCTCTTTCTTCCTGTCTAGTTGTCTAGATAGAATTTCCCAGCAGAGTCTTTCCTACACCCTGGCTCAAAGCCGGCATTGACAAAACACCATCCATATCGTTAGAATTAGACGTAACCGGAATATAGCTGGTCAGCGATGATCCACACGTTGCCGTATGCAGAAGGTACCTGTTATCTATGACCGAACAACCCGATAAGCCATCTGAAGTGATGCCAGACTTGCCAGCGGTGTATGTGGATAAGCTCAGTTTCTGCTACCGTTCACTTGATGATGAGATGCGCACGAAACCTGTGTCCAATGCGGCCACAGCAGAACCACTCTCACAGCCACGCGCCATCGAAGATATCTCCTTTTCACTCCCCCGCGGCAAATTGATGTTGATCGCCGGACCGAGCGGTTGTGGCAAAAGCACACTGCTGAAATGCCTGAACGGACTCATCCCCAACAGCTATAAAGGTACACTGAGCGGCGAAATACAGCTAAACGGTCGCTCGATCAAAGGCTTATCCCTGCGTGACCTTGCCCTCACAGTAGGAACGATGTTGCAAGACCCCGATAAACAGATTATCGGCAGCACGGTTGAGCAAGAAGTGGCCTTTGGCATGGAGAACCTGGGTGTGCCACGCAAAGAAATGCGCCAGCGCATTACAGATGTTTTGCAACAGTTGCACCTCACACATTACCAGAATCAGGCCACCTTCGCGCTTTCCGGGGGTCAAAGACAACAGGTGGCAGCCGCCGGTTTGCTGGTAATGGACCCGTCTATTTTCCTCTTCGATGAGCCATTTGCCAATCTCGACTCGCGGGCAGTAGATGAACTGGAAGCGCTCATCACTCGCTTACTGGCAAAAGGCAGCACGGTTCTGATTGTCGAACATCGCGTCGAGGAAGCGTTACGCCTCAAACCGGATAAGGTGCTGTTGATGCACGATGGGCGACAGGTATTCTTCGGTGATACTGAACAATTTATGGAGATCGCCGATCCGACTCAGGTGAAGCTGCCTATCGGGGCTACACTGCGCGCATTCAGTGATTCCAGACGAGCACGCGAAGCTTTGCTCCAACCAATCATGACCAGGCGAAAAGAGGAGATAGCTTCGCGCGCGCCAGCATTGGCTTTTGAAGATGTGCATTTTCGCTATGGCTCCAACGCGGAAGAGGTAGTGCATGGCATCACATGCCAGGTATGGCAGGGGGAGACGATTGCGCTGCTCGGGCCAAATGGCTCAGGCAAAAGCACGCTGGTCAAACAGGCGCTCGGTCTGCTGCGGCCAACCAGCGGATCAGTACGGATATTTGGCGAAGAGACGCGCAGCTTAAGCGTCGCGCAGCTAGCCTCACGCATCGGCTACGTTTTCCAGAGTCCCGGAGCCATGCTTTTCGCGCCAACGGTGCGCAAAGAGCTAAGTTTTGGGCCGGAAAACTTGCGTTTCGCCCCTGATACAATCAAGGCCAGCGTAGACCAGGCTGAAAACGCCCTGAACATCGCGCAATTTGATAAGCGTTCTCCCTTCTCGCTCAGTTTTGGACAGCAGAAGCGCGTGGCTATCGCTTCTGTGCTTTCTATGCAGGGGAAAATTCTGCTGCTCGACGAACCAACGGCGGGACAGGACTACCGTTCCTACATTTCTTTCATGGAGTATTTGCGCAGCTTGCCGGAACTCGATGCGCTGCTGTTTATCACACATGATCTGGATCTCGCTCTGCGTTTTACGCAGCGAGTCTTACTCCTGAAAGAGGGCCGGCTGGTAGGAGATGGGCCACCGTTACAGGTGCTGTCCGATCCAAACGTGTTGGAAGAATGCAACCTGCGTCCTACATCACTCTTGCGTTACTTACTGGCCGAAAAAAATGCGGTTGCCTGAATAGCAGCCACGTTGGAAGGAGGTGTTTATCTCTCACGATTCATTTCCATGCTCGTTCCTTTAGTATGTTAGTTGACTCACAGAAAGGATCCTCACTCATGGCAGTTTCAGAAGGGCGCGAAGAACGTGCCAGCGTGAATATCTGGGGCATCGGTGTGCGCCAGGTAGTATTCATGGCGTTAGGCGCCGCGCTGTACGCGGGTCTCAGCTATGTAACCAACTCGCTCCAGTTGCCAGGCGCGAGTAACGTTTCCCTTCGTCCAGGTATCGTCATTCCTTTATTCTTCGGGGTTGTTTTCGGCCCCATCGTTGGCGCTTTCACCGGAGGCATCGGCAACCTCATCAACGATATGCTCACCGGCACCGTGTACTGGAACTGGGATGTCGGCAATGCCATTATCGGCCTCGTAGCTGGACTGGCGATGTATAACACACTGGGACGGTACAACTCAACTGTGAAGATCATTGTTGCAGAGTTTTATAGCGTGATTGGCATTCTGGTTGGCCTGGGTTTTGCCGCGTATAGCGATATCTGGGTCTCCAAGCTCACATTTAGCGCTGCCACCACCACCGAGTTCATTCCTGCAAGTTTGCCTGATATTGTACTCGGTTTGATCTTGTTGCCCATTCTGCTGGGCGCTTATAACGCGGCGATTGCGCGTACCGGGCGAGGGTAGCTGAAAGGCTGAGACATGGTGGGGATTGCTGGTAATCCCCGCCATGTTTTTAATCGATATAAAGGACAGTTATGCTTATCAATTTCGTCTATATTAAACGTGATTCCCCGATACACCGGCTTGATCCGCGCGTAAAATTCACACTGCTCTTTGCCTACAGTTTGTCAGCGACGCAGACTTCAAATTTCTGGTTTATCCTGGCAGGCTTCACCGGCGCAATTTATTATTACCGGCTCACCCGCCTCAAATGGTCGGAGACGAAGCGCGCCTGGTATTTTATTATTTTTATTACCTTCATCCTGGTGTTCATGAACTTTTTTATCTCCGGGGGAGCCATCGTCCAGGGCGTGGATTTGAGTCAGCCTCATCGCCTTTTTGATCTCCCATTCATTCATTTTACTCGCGCGTTTCCTTTCCTCGCCCCCACAAAATTCCCTTTTACCGTCGAAAGCGCAACTTTTATCCTGACGCAGACCATGCGCAATTTCAGTATTGCATTTCTCGCTGTGCCGATTCCGTTTACTACAAACCCCGACAAATTCGGCATCGCATTCAAGGGCATGGGCATCTCAGATAAAATTTCCTATGCCATCGACCTCTCACTGCGCTTCTTGCCAACGACTGTGCGCGACTTCGTAACAACACTCGATGCTCAGCGCGCGCGTGGCTTCGAGATCGACAAACTACGCGGCGGGATTTTCGGGAAAGTCGCGCGCCTGGCTCCCATGATTGTACCTGTCGTAATCGGCTCAGTCGTAGGCGCTGAAGACATTATCAGCGCGATGGAGCTACGCTGCTTCGGCGTCGGGAAGCGCACCTGGCTGGTCGAGTTACATACGCGCAGAGTTGATCGAGTGATTATCACGCTTGCCATCACGGGCTTTGCAATCGTCACCCTTTTGAATGTCCTCGGCTATTTCTACACAACAGGCCCCCTGCACATTTTACACACGCAAGGCATCCCGGCTTTTTTGGCTCCATAGCAATAATTCAAGACTTACAAGCGTTACTAAGGAAGAGAAGCTTCCTGCTCATCCATTGGAATACGTTCAACGTAGCATTCATTGGAATATATTTTACCAGAGCCTATGGCTATATGAATTACGGTGATCTGCAAGTGAGAGGGAATTGATGCTAACGAACAACCCCAAATCGACAGGGACGCCGCGCATTCCACAACGTGGTGGATCGCCGTCTCTCTATGGCAAGCAGGCCAGTATCTGGTATGTTGGTCCGAGCCAGGTCATCGCCGCCATCGTAGGTGTCGCGCTGTATGGCCTGTTTAGCCATGTCAACCTCATCTTTATCTTGCCACCGGGTACGCTGGATGTTTTCCTGCCCGCGCTGCTGATCCCCTTGTTTTTTGGCGTGATTTTCGGCCCCTGGGTCGGCCTGGTTGTCGGCGGTTTTGGTTTTTTGCTGGGCGATTACGTCGCAAACATGTGGCTGCGCGATCTTAGCTGGAACAATGGCTACCTCTTCTATGGCAGCGCGTTACTCAATTTCCGTGACCTGTTCGGCTGGAACGGCGTAGCCGGCTACCTGGTCACTGCCATGATCGGCCTCGTCGCGGGTCTGACGCGCATACGTATCCGACGCTATAACACCGCTCAGGCGCTTGCTACCGTTGGCGTCGCCTGCGCAGTTGGCATTACCGCTGGTACAGCCATCGTCGTCTATAGCACGATATGGCTGTATGGTTCGTCCTTCTACACTTTGAGAGAAGCATCCACAGCTCTTTTCGATACGGCGCTGCCGAATTTGCTGGTAGCGCTGGTGGCGCTGCCGTTGGTGTTGTTTCTCTACGACAGATTAGTTTTGCGCGGAAAGAAAACCTGGTAAGGCAATTTTTACTCCAGGGCACCGTCTCCTATTGCTCTTCTCATACG
>DAHVFL010000235.1 GCA_027316975.1 Chloroflexota bacterium
GCCTGGATGCCGCCGCCAGCAAAACGCGCTGTCGCAGGCTCTCCGGCGGCCAGAAACGCCGCCTCGCGCTGGCCGTCGCGCTGGTGGGTAATCCTTCTCTGGTGTTTCTCGACGAGCCAACCGCCGGCATGGACCCCCAGGCGCGGCTGGTTACCTGGGAAATCATCCGCGATCTTAAACGCGCTGGAACAACTGTGCTGCTCACCACCCACCTGATGGACGAGGCTGAGCGATTGGCCGACCGCGTTGCTATCATCGATCACGGACGACTCGTTGCTCTCGATACACCCGGCGGCCTCACCGGTACGCAGAATGCCACGCTCGTGCGCTTTGTGGCTCCGGCGGGGCTGGACATGGCCCAACTGGCCGCGCTGCCCGCTGCCAGCAAAGCCGAGGAGATCCGTCCCGGAAGCTACCTGCTCGAAACGGCAGATGCGCCCGCGCTGGTAGCCGAACTAAGCGCCTGGCTGCGCGACCAGAAAATCACGCTGACGGAATTGCGCGTGGGTCACGGCTCCCTCGAAGACCTCTTCCTCAAATTGACCGGAACAGATGTGAAAGATTAAATAGCTATGGCAACACACTCACTGCAAGAACAAAACGGCCAGCAACCCGGTGAACAGGCTGCGCCCCTTGGTCGCCAGGCGCTGGCGCAAACCCGGGTCGAACTGCTGCTGACCCTGCGCCGGGGCGAGAGCGTGCTGATTACGCTCATTGTGCCGGTCGTCCTGCTAATTTTCTTCGCATCCCTCAACATCATACCGGCATCGACGGGCAAAGCGGTCGATTTTCTTTTGCCCGGTGTGCTGGCGCTGGCAATCATGGCGACCGGCATGGTCAGCCTGGGCATAGCTACCGCCTATGAACGCTACTACGGCGTGTTAAAGCGCCTGGGCAGCTCGCCCTTGCCACGCAGCGGCCTGATTATCGCCAAAGTGATCTCTGTCCTGGTACTCGAATTGATCCAGGCGATCATTCTGGCCGGCGTCGCGGTCGCGCTGTATGGCTGGCGACCGGCCGGCTCACCCGCCCTGGCTATTGTGGTCATGGCGCTGGGAACCGTCACCTTCGCCGCGCTGGGTCTGGCGATGGCGGGCGCATTGCGGGCCGAGGTGACGCTGGCAGGAGCGAACGCGCTCTACCTGCTCTTCCTCCTGTCGGGTGGCGGTATTCTTCCACTTAGCCACCTTCCAGCAGGACTGGCAGCCATCGCGCAACTTCTCCCGGCTGCCGCTTTAACCCAGGCCCTGCAAGCCGCGCTCACCAGTGGAGCGGCCTTTCCAGGCTCCTCGTTGCTCATACTGGCAATCTGGGCGATGGTAATTCTGCTCGTGGCGGCGCGTACATTCGAGTGGGAATAAGCCCTTGTCCCTGTCCATCATACGGGTGTGACTTGCTCCGAAAAATGACAGGCAGCGTAATGTTCCCGCCCTTCCTTGGCCTCGAAAACGGGCTCTACCTCACGGCATATATCCTGCGCCATGGGACACCGTGTATGGAAGCGGCAGCCGGACGGAATCTTGATGGGGCTTGGCAGGTCGCCGGAGAGAATGATGCGCTGGCGGTGCTTCTCGATCTGCGGATCGGGAATGGGAACGGCAGAGAGTAATGCTCTGGTATAGGGATGTTTGGGCGCTCTGTAGAGTTCGTCGCGGTCGGACAGCTCGACGATCTTGCCCAGGTACATGACCGCGATACGGTCTGCCACGTGGCGCACCACACTGAGGTCATGCGAGACGAAGAGGTAGGTCAGATTGAATCGCTCTTGCAGATTTTGCAGCAGGTTGAGAACTTGAGCGCGGATAGAAACATCCAGCGCGGAAACCGGCTCGTCGGCGATAACGAACTCCGGGTTGATGGCAAGCGCGCGCGCAACCGCGATACGCTGGCGTTGCCCGCCGCTAAATTCGTGCGGGTAGCGATCGATGTATTCCGCGCGCAGGCCAACCACGCGCAGCAGTTCAGCCGTGCGATCGCGAATCTCTTTTTTCGAGGCCACATTATAAATATGCATGGGCTCGGCAATGAGCGAGCCGATTGTAAAACGTGGGTTCAGTGAAGCATAGGGGTCCTGGAAGATCATTTGCACACGCTGCCGCGCCTGCCGCAACTGTTCGCCTTGCAGTTTGGCAAGGTCAACATTATCGAACAACATCTGCCCGGCTGTAGGCTTGTAAAGGCGCACGATAGTGCGGCCAATGGTAGTCTTCCCGGAACCACTTTCCCCTACCAGGCCCAGCGTTTGGCCGCGCTCAATCGTGAAGCTGATACCATCAACGGCGCGAATATAGCCCACAACACGTTGCAAGATGATACCGCTGGTCAGAGGAAAGTACATCTTGAGATCACGCACATCGAGCAGTGTCTTGCTGGCGACAGCCGTATCTGTTTCGAGCATTTATTTCTCCTCCGACGTCTGCAATACAGCACCCTTCAAGGCGGCCTGCATGAGATCTATTCTGGCCTGGCGACGCTTCTCCGCATAGGCCTGCTCTTTGGGATCTGTCACGTCAATCCAGCAGGCCTTAAAGTGGCTTGAACTGCCCGCCAGGGGCTCGAGCGGTGGCATGGTACGACAGATGGCATGGGCAAAAGCGCAACGCGGCATAAATGGACAACCGGTAGGCGGTTTGATCAAATCAGGAGGCGCGCCTTCGATAGTTTTCAGTTGTGAATGGCGGTTTTCATCCAGGCGCGGCACGGACGCCAGCAGGCCAAGTGTATAGGGATGGCGCGGGTTGGCGAAGAGTTCATCGGTCGCCGCTGTCTCCATGACTTTACCTGCGTACATGACCACGACGCGGTCGGTCATGCCGGCCACTACACCGAGGTCGTGGGTGATAATGATGACCGCTGTACCGAAATCCGAACAGACACCGTCGATCAACTCCAGAATCTGCGCCTGCACGGTCACATCCAGCGCCGTTGTCGGTTCGTCTGCTATCAACAATTTTGGGTTGCAGGCCAGGGCCATTGCGATCATGACGCGCTGGCGCATCCCGCCGCTGAACTGGTGAGGATAGGAATCGATACGCTCGGCTGCGGCCGGAATGCCCACCTGTTCCAGCAGCGAGATTGCGCGTTTGCGCGCTTCATCTTTATCAAGCTTGAGATGGATGCGCAGCGCTTCATCAATCTGCTTGCCAACGGTCATGGTCGGATTGAGACATGTCAACGGGTCCTGAAAGATCATGCCGATCTTGCCGCCGCGTACCTTGCGCATCTCCTTCTCAGAGAGATTAAGCAGGTCTTGATCCTCGAACAACAAGCTTCCACCGGCATATTCGCCTGCCGGTTGGGGCAGCAGACGCATAATCGAGAGGGCTGTGACGCTTTTCCCGCAGCCGCTCTCGCCTACGATACCTACCTTCTCGCCCGGTTTGACCCCGAAACTTACTCCATCAACGGCGCGCACCCGACCAGCCTTGACCTTGAAATAGGTTTTCAGGTCCTGTACCTCTAATAGATACTCTCCCAAGGTAGTTGCTCCTTAACGCACTATTTTTAACGTTCAGTCATTTGTGGATCGAGCGCATCGCGCAGTCCATCGCCGACGAGGTTCAGGCTAAGAACGGTGAGGAAGATTGCCAGGGCAGGGAATATAATAATCCAGGGATCGACGGCAAAGAGGTTTTGCCCATCGCTAATCATCTGGCCCCAGCTCGCATCGGGCAGTTTAATGCCGAAACCGAAATAGCTCAAGACCGATTCCAGGATGATATTGGTGCTAATCAACAGCGTGGCATTCACGATGATCGGCCCGGCGGCATTGGGCAGCATGTGGCGGAACATCAGGCGCAAATTCTTCGCGCCGATGGTGCGCGACGCCAGGATAAATTCGCGTTCCTTGAGCGCCAGGAATTCGCTCCGCACCAGGCGCGCGGCATAGGTCCACCCGAAAATGGCGATCAAGATGATGACGCTTTTTGGTGTGCCATCGGTGAAGGAGGCGGACAGCACGAAAAGCAGCAGGTAAAGAGGGATGGACAGGATTACATCGGTGAAGCGCATGAGTACGTTATCGATGATGCCGCCGTAGAAGCCGGCAACGGAACCGATACCGATACCCAGGAGGATCGCCATCAGCATCGAGGTGAGTCCGACGAGCAGCGAAACACGCCCGCCCGACATAATACGCGCCAGCGTGTCGTGGCCCACATCATCGGTGCCGAATGGATGTGCCAGGCTGGGCGGAGACAGGGTGTTAGTCACGCTCAACACATTCGCGTAGTTGGGGTCGAGGCGCCATACAAGCGGGCCGAGGAAGCAGAGAACGAACATCAATATCAGGAAGAGCGAACCGGCAATAGCCATTTTGTTACGCATGAAGCGATCAAAAATGATGCGTCCCTGGCTGCGCCGTTTCTGCACCAGCTCGGCAGTTACCTCAAGAAAGGGTTCGATTTCATCCCCGGTTGTCGTTGAATTCAGGTTAAGCCGTTCAGATATATCCATGGAGTTCTCCCTTCACGTCGTGATATGAAAGCCGCCTTGCTTCACGCTACGCATAACGAATACGAGGATCGAGAACCCCATAGAGGATGTCCGCAATGAGGTTGAAGGCGATGACGAAGATTGCGCCGATCATCAGCATGGCGAGTAACACCGGGTAGTCGCGCCTGTCCAGACTGTCGAGGAAGAGCAGGCCCATGCCATGCCAGGCGAAGACTCCTTCGGTAATGGCTGTGCCGCCGGCAATCGAACCGAAGTCGAGGGCAACGACGGTCACGAGCGGGATCAGCGCGTTGCGCAAGGCATGGCGGAAGAGCAGCCGGACGGGGCCTACCCCTTTAGCGCGGGCGGTGCGCATGTAGTCCTGCTTGACGGTTTCAATCATGCTCGAGCGCAAGTAACGACTCCAACCCGCGATGAAGGCGATGGACAGCACCGACATGGGCAAGACCAGGTACCATAAGCGGTCTAAGGTTTCTGCGAAACCGTTGGTGAAAGTTGCGCTCGCAGTCTGGGTACCCGAGGTAGGGAACCAGCGGAGCGCCACACCGAAAATATCCTGGAAGATCAAGCCAATCAGGAAGACAGGCGCGGCTATGCCAGCATAGGCAAGGACGGTAAGCGAGTAGTCGGTGAGGGTACCCTGGCGAACGCCCGCGACAACGCCCAGCAGGATGGCGATGAACAGCGCCAGGATCAACGCAGCGCCAAACAACTGCAACGTCTGTGGAAAAGCCCTGCCGATCACCGTTGAGACCGGCTCGTTCGTGTTGAATGAGAAACCGAAATTGCCGGTCAGGGCGCTGGTGAGCCACTTGATATACTGCACCGGTAGAGGGTCATTCAGGCCCATACTCGCGCGCAAATTCGCGCGCGCCGCCGCAGTGATATTTCGATTGAAAAGAACTGCTTCTGGTCCTCCCGGCAGCAGGTGGATGAGCGCGAAGATAAAGATCGTTAGAAAGAACAACAAAGGGATTGCCTGTAAAACTCTGCGAAGAATGTATCGTCCCATAAATACCTCCGACGAGCCTGGAATGAGGATAACTAATATAGTTGATAGTGTATCATAAAACTACGAAATATGTCACTATTTTGATGAGACGGTTTTGCGTCGCGTGAAATGCACCCTCTGGCAGGCCACCACCGGTGGCCGAACCAGAAGGTGCATTAGTCATTCAAAACAGTCGGGATGCCTGGGATGCTGCGATACAAGCCAGATTTACCGGCTTACGGGCATTTGCCACCATCGCACCACCACAGCCAGATGTTGGGATCCTCTCCCTGGTTGACCAGGCCCGGCTCATAGTTTTCCGTACCGATCTTGTGGACGGAGACGTCAGGAGCAGAGAATAAAACGATGTACGGGTTATCCCTCAGATAGATCTGGTCGATCTGGTCGAAAGCCGCCTGGCGAGCCGCCGGATCGGCGGTCGACTGCTCGGTCTTGTACAGCGCATCCAGGGCCGGATTGCAGTAGTAGGTGGTGTTGCCAGGATTGTTGCACTGGAAGAGCGAGGCGTCGTCCGGGTCCACGCCAACGCCAGTCTCGTACTCCACGATATCATACACGCCCGGCTTGGCGTCGGTCAGGAACGTGCCGAAGAGGGTGCTGGCCGGATAGTTCTGGATATTCAGCTTGACGCCGATCGCCTTGAAGTTCTGCTGGTTGATCAGCTGGTCGTCACTGCGCCACAGGTTGCCGGCTGTTGTCGAGTACTGGAACTCCAACCGCTGGCCGTTCTTGACGCGCACGCCATCAGCGCCCTTCTTCCAGCCATTCGAATCCAGCAGGGCATTAGCAGCTGCAATGTCAAATTTCGGGCATGTCCCGGTGAAACGACCGGGCACCATCTGCGAGGGATGGTCGTCACAGATTGCTCCGCCCAGTCCACGACGCGCAACCTGGATCAGCGTCGTCTGGTCGACTGCCATGGACATGGCCTTGCGTATTTCTGGATTGTTGGCCAGAACCTTGTTGCGGAAGTTGAAGTACAGCGCCTCGAAGTTTTCATTTTTCGTGTCCGCTACTACCTTGTAGTTTTTCAGCGCCTGATACGAGATGGCTTTGGAGACATCCAGGAACCAGGCCGAGTCGGGAGTCCCCGCTTGCAGGTCGGTCAGGATAGTGTTCTGGTTGGGTACGATGCGCCAGACTACCTTATCCAGGTATGGCAAATTCGGACCTTGATAGTAGTTCGGGTTGCGCACCATTGTGTAGCGGTCGGTTGGCCTGCTCTCCAACATCATGAAGGGACCGCTGACCACGGAGGGGTTCAGGTTGTTCGCGGATTTTTTGAGCGTGGCCGGATCCAAACTTGCGTAAGTATGCGCGGGCATCGGCCCGAAGTAGCCATCCGTAAAGTAGGTGTAGAACGACACCAACGCGGTCTTGAGACTGAAGGTGATCGTCAGGTTATCGGCAGAGACAACTGCCGAGGCGATATCCTGAACCGCAATGGTATTAATCGCCCCGTACTTGGGATTTTTCCACAGCTTCCAGGTGAAATCCATGTCCCTGGCATCCAGCGGCTGGCCATCGGACCACTTCAAACCCGGACGGAACGTGAATTTCCAGGTCTTGAGATCGCTGCTGATGCCACCATTGGCAACGCTCGGAACAGATGTTACCAGGCCAGCCTGAATCTGGCCCTCTGGGGTGGTGTTGAGCATCGGCGCGTACAGCGCATAGTCCATCATGGCTGCG
>DAHVFL010000236.1 GCA_027316975.1 Chloroflexota bacterium
TACTTCTTCTGTTCCTCATCGAAATGGGCCGGAACATTGAGATGCAGTTCTTCGCAAAGTGGCACCGCTGTGGTCATCCAGATCTGGCGCAGTTCGTCGTTGCTATGGCCCTTGAAACCGTACTCAAGCTGCTCGCCATGCTGCTTCAGATCATCGGGCAACCCGAACCATTCGACGGTCAGCAGGAACATCCAGTCCACCGCTTTTTGCAACGCTTCGTGACCGCTAGTGTCCGAGTTGATCCGGCGCATATGCTGCTCGCCGTGTCGCAGGTGGAAGGTCTCTTCCTTATCCACTTTGACCAGCGCGCGTTTCCACGGGCCGAACGTGGTGCTCGAATAGATATCGCCCAGCAGCGTATAGCCCGCCCGGTCATAAAATGCGTTGGCAACCACCAACTCAACCCAGCTATCCAGCGGGATATCAAATGAATACGGGTACTTGAAGTTGCGCGGCTCGCGCTCAAAAATCAATTTTTCCGTATCGACACCCAGGTCGCGCAGCAGGCGATAAGCGATATGAGCATGTCCCAGTTCGTCCTGAATAATGGAGATCGCCGACCCGAAATTGTTCAGATTTGGCGCGTGAACGGCGGCGTGATAATAGGCGGGCGCGCTGATCAATTCCGTATCGGCGGAGACGGTCAGGATACGCTTCATACCCTCAAGATAAATGGGACTCATATGGTCAATAGTCTCGATAAGCTGCTGCTTGCGAATGCGACCAAGCAGAGCCTCTTCACTCTGTAAGGCGGGTGCTACAGGAAAGGCCATCGGCATTGCTCCTTGTCCAAAACGCTTGTTCTGAAAGCAACCATGCGGGTACCGGGGAATGTAACGCCCCTGAACCACTCAAACAAAAAAATTAAACACCTGGTATGTTTATACACGAAATACGCTGAAAAATCAAGAACCTCTTGCCTTTATATTCTACTATATGGTAGAATATGCTGCAAATATCTAAGAAATGGGAGAGCATCCATGGCTCTGAAAAGGGATTCCCTGAAGGTGAGACAAAACGACGCGGGCAAAACCGTGAAGGTGAAGCGCGCGCGCATCACGCAAAAGGCTATCGAATTGGTCGCGTCCGAACTGTTCGCGCGCAAAGGGTTCGGCGCGACCAGCCTGGACGACATCGCCGAGAGCCTGGGCGCAACCAAGGGCGCGCTCTACTATCATGTGAAAAACAAAGAGGAAATTCTGCGCCTCATCTACCTGACCGTCTTGACCGCCAGCGAAGAACCCCTGCGCCGCGTCGTTGAAACCGATCTCCCACCGTCTGAGAAGCTGCGACGCGCCATAGAGCACCAGACAGCCGTAGCCGCTGATCGCTCTCCAGCCATGACGGTCTTCTATCGCGAGCAGCACTACCTGACCGGCCCCTTCGCCAGAGAAATCATCTTGCGCAAAAAAGCCTACGAACGCTACTTCGAGCAAATCATCGAAGAGGGACAGGCGTCGGGCGTATTTCAACCCTCTATCGACCCCAAAATCGCTACCTACGGTCTGCTGGGCATGTGTAACTGGCTTTCCCAGTGGTACCGTCCAGAGGGCCAGTATTCACCGCAGCAAATCGCCGCCATGTTTGTGAACATGACTTGTGGACTGAACATCTGACTGGACGCTCATTGGAGGGCTATTCGGAAGGAGGAAAAATGAACGAACGCACACAGGTTGGCATCATCGGAGCCGGCCCGGCTGGTTTGATGCTATCCCTCCTCCTCGCGAGAGAGGGGATTGATTCAATCGTGCTTGAGAGTCGCAGCCGGGAAGAGATCGAATCAACAATTCGCGCAGGTGTCCTTGAACAGGGAACTGTTGACCTGATGACGGTCATGGGACTGGGTGAACGCATGAGGCGTGAGGGCGTCGTGCATCACGGCATTGAACTGCGCTTCGGTGGAGCGGGACATCGCATCGATTTCGCCGACCTGGCAGGAGGGCGATCCATTACCCTCTATCCCCAGCATGAAGTCATTAAGGATTGCGTCGCCGCCCGCCTCGAACAGGGCGGAACCATACTTTTCAACGTCAGGCATGTCCAGTTAGACGATATCTCAACCGGCCAGCCGCTTATCCGCTGTGTTCACCAGGATAAGCAGGTAGAATTGCGCTGTGATTTTATTGCCGGGTGCGATGGTTTTCACGGAGTGTCCCGCTCGTCTCTACCAGAAACAGGCCTGCGTGTCTTTTCTCGCTCCTATCCCTTTGGATGGCTCGGCATCCTGATGCAGGCCCCTCCTTCGACCTCGGAATTAATTTATGCCTATTCCGAACGGGGTTTCGCCCTGGTCAGCACGCGCTCGCCGGAATTACAGCGCCTGTACATCCAGTGCGACCCAACCGACGATATCGCCAACTGGCCCGATGCCCTGATACTTGACGAACTTCAGGCGCGTTTAGCGACCAGCCATGGGTGGGAGTTGCGCGTGGGGCCGGTCGTCCAGAAAGGCATCCTGGCTATGCGTAGCTTCGTAGTCGAACCGATGCAGTACGGCAGGTTTTTCCTCGCGGGCGATGCCGCCCACATCGTGCCGCCGACCGGGGCGAAAGGCTTGAACCTGGCGGTTGCCGATGTTCGCCATCTTGCCCGCGCGCTTGTTCGTTTCTACCAGCACAACCAGTCCGACCTGTTGGAAGCGTACTCTACAACATGTTTGAAGCGTGTCTGGCGAGCGGAGCATTTTTCCTGGTGGATGACCTCCATGCTGCACCGCTTCCCGGATGACGACGCCTTCCAACAGCGTATGCAGCGCGCTCAACTTGACTATACCGTCAATTCGCGTGCCGCCGCCACGAGTCTCGCGGAAAACTACGTCGGCTTACCTTTTGATTGGTAGCCAGAACACATAGACACCAACAATACTTACCCACACTATCTGCAAGGCAGCAAGACGCTTGACCGCATTCCTTTCACTGCGCGATGCCATAGCAGAAATCGACACCGCTCAACCTGCAAACGTAGGTTCAATTTACCCACGTTTGCAGGTTAGGAAACATCCTTATGCACGTTACAATTGTTTCCGGGACAGAATTTGCTTTACAAGTGAATATTAGGGGGTGAAAGGTAAAGATCGATGGTCTGGCAGTTTACCACCTACACATTTTTAACGCTTGCCTCGGCAGTCCTATCGTCTGCGCTTGCCCTTATAGCCTGGTATCGACGGCCCGCGCCAGGCGCAACGCCATTATGCCTGCTCATGCTGGCAATGACCGTATGGGCGCCGGGCTTTGCTCTGGAATTGGCTAGCCCGAATGTGTCCTCAGCTAGAGTTTGGGATGATATTGCTGTCCTGGGAGCCATCTGCGCGCCAACACTCTGGCTGATTTTCACATTGCACTACAGTGGACGAGTGAGATGGTTGAAGCGTCAGAGCCTGGTACTGCTGACGATTGAACCTCTTCTTACCCTGCTGCTGGTCGGAACCAATGGATTTCACAGCCTCACCGGGAACACAGCGCAATTATATAGTCGTGGCCCATTCTCCTCTCTTTTCGTTATCTCTGGCTGGTGGTACCGGGTCAATTTCGCGTACTCTTTGCTTCTGCTCGCTCTCGGCGCTCTCGTCCTGTGTTCATTCATCCTGACTTTTGCCCGTATGACCCATCTTTATTACATACAGGGCGCGTGCCTGTTCATTGCAGTGTTAATGCCCTGGCCAGGGAACGTATTAACCATCCCCGGCTTAAACTCAACTCCCTACCTGGCTTCATTTGCTTTTCTCGCCTCTTGTCTATTGTTCGCCCTGGACCTCTTCCTCTTCCGGCTATTAGATATTGTGCCGGTTGCGCGCGAAATAGCCATTCAGAACATGAGAGAAGCCGCAATCGCATTGGATGCGCGTGACCGCGTCGTCTATCTCAATTCGGCTGCGCGGCGACTCATCAACTTTAAATCTTCTAAGGCTATTGGACACCCGTTTGGCGACATCTTCTCTTCCTGGCCTGAACTGCTAGAGCGCTGCCATAATCTGGTAGAACTAGATGCAGAAATTAGCATGGGCGAAGGCGAGGCCCTACGCTACTTCGGCCTGCGCATCTCACCCCTCTATCGCTACAGTGGGCACCACGCGGTTACTGGTCGCCTGATCGTTTTGCATGATTTGACAGAACGCATCCAGGCAGAGATGGCGCTCAAAGAGAGCGAGGAGCGCTTTCGCAATATTTTTGCCGCGATTCCAATTGGTATGGCAGTCATAGACGCGGACGGCCATCTGTTGCAGGTGAATCGAGCCTTTTGTGAGATGTTGAGATATAGCGAGCAAGAACTGATTGGACGCAGCATTACAGGCATTACCCATCCCACTGATGCCGGCAAGGATACGCTGCTTGCCGAACAGGCGCTTAAAGGGCAGATTACCAGCTACCAGGTAGAGAAGCGTTACCTGAAAAAGAACCATGAAACGCTCTGGTGTAATCTAACGGCTACGATTCTACGTAATCAAAGAGGGGAGATTGTTTATAGCCTGGTAATGCTTGAAAATATTATCGAGCGCAAAAGAGCCAGACTGCTCGAAGAGGAACGTCATCACGTCGCCTATGAGTTGCACGATGGGCTGGCCCAGGTAGCTGTAAGCACCCATCAGCACCTGCAAGCCTTCGCGAACCACTATCATCCGCGTTCTCCCCAGGCAAAGCAGGAGCTGAACCGGGCGTTGGATCTGGCGCAGCGCTCTGTCAGGGAGGCGCGGCGGCTCATTGCCGGTCTGCGTCCAACCGCGCTGGATGATTTTGGCCTGGCAACCGCGCTGCGCTTACAGGTCGAGTCCCAGCGCGCCGACGGCTGGACAATTACTTTTGAAGAATTGCTCGGGCCAGAACGCCTCCCACCGGCTATCGAAACCACGCTCTACAGCATAGCTCAGGAAGCGCTTACCAATGTGCGCAAACATGCGCAAACCATGCGCGTCCGTCTTACTCTGGAGCGCCAGAATTCGAAAATTCGCCTGGAGGTGCAAGACTGGGGCTGTGGTTTCGAGACGAATATTTTGCTCCGCGAGTTCTGCCCCGGAGAACACGTCGGGATTCGCGCCATGCAGGAACGAGTGGAACTGGTCGGCGGTCATTTTCTCGTTTCCAGCCATCCCGGTATCGGAACCCTGATGGTTGCAGAGGTTCCAGCGATGACATCAGATGAAGCAAACAAAGATGCAGAGATTCAATCGATACTGTCCGATGAAAGAAGTATAGAATATGAGCAATGATGCACCTGCCCTGCGCAAATCTAGATTAGCTCGCCTCGTGATTGCCGACGACCATGAACTGGCTAGAGCCGGGCTGCGCACCATGCTCATTGGTGAGACCTGGGTGGAATTGGTTGGAGAGGCGAGAAATGGCCGCGAGGCACTGTCTATCTGTCGTCGCTTACAACCTGACCTTGCCCTCGTAGATGTGCGTATGCCGGACCTTGACGGCCTGTCCACATGTCGCAGTATCAAGCAGGAATTTCCACTCATCAATGTAATTCTTATCACGATGCACGAAAATCCCCAGTACCTGCTTGAGGCGCTCAAATCGGGCGCATCGGGCTATGTGCTCAAGGACATCACCCAACGCGAATTGCTTGCTACTGTGCGGCGCGTTCTGCGCGGGGAAGCGGTGCTGAACCCGGAAATTGTAGTACGCGCGCTCAATCGACTATCTAACAAAACACCTCTTCAGCCAGGACTTTCTCCGGTACTAGTGTCCCCACGCGAACTCGAGGTACTGCAACTGCTTGCCCAGGGCCAGACAAACCGCGAAATCGCTCGCGCCTTGATCGTTAGCATTAGCACAGTCAAAATCCATGTCGAACACATCCTCGCCAAACTCGGCGTCTGCGATCGTACTCAGGCGGCTGTACGCGCAATCGAACTTGGCCTGCTCGGACCAAGCAGCAGGGATTAACGCACTCTTTCCCTCGCCTTGGTTGGCGCCAGCATGTATCAAGACCCCGAAAAATAGGCCAGGTGGCCTATGTTACCCTGGTCAACTAGCAGATGCTTCATCCGTATCATCTCTTATATACTTCTTCTATGCACTATGCCTGCCAGGATAACCAGCTTTCTTGATGAAAGGCGAGAACAAAAACGAAATAGCTCATGTATTTATATAAAATAAACACATCTATTTTCAACTAAACAATACTATAGTGTAGTAAATAACTGAACTATTTGAAAATTGCAACTTGATAAATCTAAAAGTTTATGTTACTATCGAATTATGCTCATGCTGCTCAGCGCCTTTGATGAGGATAAAAACTAGATCAGGGTGAAAACATGAATACTTGCATATTTTCCTGGTTGTTATCTGAACCTGCGTTTTCTCCCCTCGAACGCAGTGAACTTTCCCTGCCGCGTGAAGCGATGGTTTTCATAGACCGTTAAAAAGGCCTGTACCATGCAATTTTCCAGCGTATCCAGTACCGTTCCGTTCCGGCCCTGCTCTGTAATTGGCCAACAATCTCTCGAGACGGCTCAGGTCTCATCGCTACCTTCGATTTTCGTTATTGTAGCTCGTGCTTCGTTGATTGCAACTGTTCAGGAAGCAGTTGCGACGACTCATTTAGTGCGGTTTCATGACAAACCACGAGCGGTGATGCTCGAGGAGGTACAGCATGGCAACCAAAGTGGAAGATGTCCACATTATCTGGATCGTGGAGGGATTGGGATGTGAAGGAGATACCATCTCGGTCACAGCAGCCACCCAGCCCAGCATCGAGGATCTCGTGTTGGGAGCTATCCCAGGCATCCCCAGGGTTCATATCCACAATAAGTGCATTGCCTACGAGTGGGGCAAAGACTTCATGGAATGGTGGTATAAAGCCGAGCGGGGTGAACTCGACCCCTTTGTTCTCGTGTTTGAAGGCTCGGTTCCCAACGAAAAGATCAAGTCCGAAGGCTACTGGACGGGCCTCGGCGTCGATCCTGCGACCAACCAGCCTATTCCTGTCTCAGATTGGATTGATCGTCTGGCACCTAAGGCTCTCGCTGTGGTTGCGGTAGGAACCTGCGCCACCTATGGCGGCATCCATGCCATGCAGGGCAATCCCACAGGCGCCATGGGTGTTGCTGACTACCTGGGCTGGGATTGGAAATCCAAAGCCGGCATCCCCATCATCAACGTCCCCGGCTGCCCCGTTCAGCCGGACAACTTCATGGAAACCGTCCTCTATCTACT
>DAHVFL010000237.1 GCA_027316975.1 Chloroflexota bacterium
TCCCAGGGTGCGCGCGTTTCCGCACCGATGGTCTCCTCCGTCATATGCGCCGAAGCATCATATCCCGTATAGGTGTACTGCGCCAGCAGCAGGCCTATCAAGAAGGCGTACCAGATGGGGAAGCCCGTGGCGTTAAAGGCCGAATCCACCCTGAAGATGGTGCCGCCCGAATTAAGCCCCTGCACGCCGCCACTCGCTACCTGGGCCGCGCAACACACCCCTCCTGCGCTCGGATTGAATTGCTGCGAAGCCAGCGTCGCGCCGATTACGCCCACCACAATCAGCGCCACGCCCACGATATGCCACCACACGCTCACGTCATTCAGGCGCGCCACAATGCGCACCCCGAAGATATTCAGCAGCGCATGCACCGACAGCACGATGGCATAAATCAGCAACGTCGTCCATTGCGTGGCGGGGTCCGCGAACCCCGGCACCGCAGGGATAGCCGGGATCCAGGCATGCAGCAACACATCGAGCGTGACCGCCGCGCCGTAGTCGATGCCCGCGGTGATGGCGAATTGCCCGATCAGGTTAAACCAGCCTGTAAACCAGCCCCATCCAGGCCCACCCAGCTTGGAGGCCCAGTAGTAGAGACCACCGGCCGTCGGATACGCGGAGGCCAGTTCAGCCATGCCCAGCGCGACGATCACCACAAAGACGGTGACGAGCGGCCAGCCAATCGAGGCCGCTGAATACCCGGTCGTATATGGAACCAGGTAGAAAAGCGTGACGGCACCGCTCAGGATAGAGATGATGGTAAAGGAAATAGCGAAGTTGGAAAAGCCGCCCATCGCGCGAAAGAGTTCCTGCGCGTAACCCAGACCGTGCAGGCGCTTCATATCATGCGCGATCTGTTCTTCATTGGCCTGTTTTTTCGATACAGCCATAAGATACCTCCTAATAATAACTTCGGTGATGTTCGGGACAGGAGCGATTACATGAATGATCTGTAAGAACGAAAACCATACTATGTTCGTCTTTTTCTATCTAGCACCGACTCCTTTCTCCTATAGAACACTCACCAGTTTGTCCGGTAAAGATAAACCCGGCAACTAGTATACCATAGTATCGTATAGTACACCATACTTTTAGCCTGCGTAATGTGTGTTCTGTCCATAATCTTGTGCCACGAATCGGTTTTTTTGTTTCTGGCTTTTATATGTTTTTTACAACTCCTGCCAGGAGTCGTCCATCCCGTCCGAGTGTCACCCTGAGCGTAGCGAAGGGTCTCGCGTCTCTGGCCTCGGTCTATCTGGCGCGCGAGACCCTTCGCTGCGCTCAGGGTGACAGGGCGAAGAGGAACAGGGTGGAAGTGGAGTCAAGGCCCTATTAGAAACGGGTCGGGGTCCTTAGCGCCCCATAGTTGGCAGAACCGTTTTTTGCGCAAGCATTGACGAACCGGCACATTCTCTGTACAATCGTGGCTGATGAAGCTTATTCTGGAGTCTGAAGGTAGCACAATATGAATACTCAGCGAATTGTTGTTGATGATGAATATGAAGCAGAGGCGATATATCATAATCGCCTGACCCCCGCGTTTCCCGATCACCTCGGCGTTCTCAGCTCGACCCGCGCCGTCGTAGAGTTGGGAGAGCTGGTCTGGATTAACATAACGAGTGTGAATGCCCTGCAAGAGAAGTTGATGGCCCTGGCAAAACACGCGCCTCCATCGCAAACGCGCGAAACAGATGGAGTTGAGCAGGAAAATGCCGGCGGACATGGTGACACAAAGGGACAGGCGGACGTAATACATCGCGTCCCTACACCTGGGCCAACGTGGGATACGCGCTACCATTTTTTTGATGGCACCGGGCGCACCGTCAACTGGTTGCTGCTGTTGGACGCGCTCAATTTTTGTTTCTGGGCGGATAAAGGTCAACCGCGCTGGTCTATTTCCTATAAGGGTGAGACGCTGAACGGCTACCGGGCCGGGGCCGCCGCGCTCACACGGGCTGTAGAAGAAGGGTACGCGCTGTGGGATGCGCGCTATCTGAGCGAAATAAGCAGCGCTGACATGGCCGCTATTTTTCGCGGCGCGCCTTCTCCAGGCACAGGCGCGGTCAATCTGGCTCCGAAGCCGGTTGAGATTCCCCTGTTTGAGCAGCGGGTAGCTCACACGCGAGAAGTGGGCCGCGTCCTCCTGGAACGTTTCGATGGGCAGTTCGCGCATGTCATCGAGGAAGCAGCCGGAAGCGCGGTCAGGTTGGCTTTGCTGCTGGCAGAACACTTCCCTTCGTTTCGCGATGTTGCCAGATTTCGCGGGCAAGAAGTGCGCTTTTTCAAACGCGCCCAGATTTGCGTGGCCGACCTGCATGGAGCATTCGGCGGCCAGCGCTGGGGCGCGTTTACGGATCTCGATCAGCTTACCATTTTCGCCGATTATAAATTACCGCAACTTTTGCGGCATTTCGGCGTGTTGGAATATTCCCCCACGCTGGCCGAACGTATTGACGGTCAGGAACTGCTGGAGCCTGGCGGCGAAGATGAGGTCCAGATACGCGCAGCCACCATCTGGGCCTGTGAAGTATTACGACAAACGATCAACGCTGCCAGCTATGAACCGATAACGGCAGCCGGTATCGACTTACAACTCTGGCTGTTGAGCCAGGATACCATGAATATGCGTCCATATCACCGGGTACGCACGATCTATTACTAGGAACATAGAACGTATATGCAGTTACATAGCCTTCTAGCGGCCTTAGAGGAAAAACCGATTCAAGCATGGTCGGCATCCGGCGAGTGTAGCCAGGAGCAAGAGATTACGAGCCTGGCCTATGATTCACGCAAGGTGACGCCGGGCGCGCTCTTTATCGCCGTGCCGGGCGCGCATACCGATGGCCGCGCATACCTGGCGGAGGCCGCGCGGCGAGGCGCGCTTGCCGCCCTCGGCCCAACGCTCGATGGTATTCTCCCATTCGACCAACCCGCGCCTCTTCCTTATATAGTCGTGCGTGACGTGTTGAGCGCGCAGGCTGATCTCGCCTGCGCGTTTTATGCCTATCCCGCGCAGCGTCTTTGTACCATTGGTGTCACAGGCACCGATGGCAAAACAACCACTGGCAACCTCATTCATACCATCTTGCGCGAAGCCGGTAAACGCGCCAGTCTCATGACTACCGCGAACTTCAAGCTTGACGGACAGGAGTGGGAAAATACGACCCGCCAGAGCACCCTGGAAGCGCTCGACGTGCAACAATTGCTGCGGCGCATGGTTGACGAGGGTATCACGCACGCTGTGATCGAGGCCACATCGCATGGCCTGGAATTACAGCGCGTGCGCGGCTGCGCCTTCGACGTGGGAGTCGTCACCAATATTACGCATGAACACCTGGACTTTCATAAAACATTGGAGAATTACCGGCGAGCCAAGGCGCGGCTGTTTGAAATGCTCGACTCGAACCCCACTCCCGCGCGCGATAAAGGTCTCGATGCTCGCCCGACCGCTATTTTAAACCGGGATGACTCGTCGTATGAGATATTGCGGTCCTATTGCCATGTTCCCATCTTAGACTATGGCATCGACACGTCCGCCAACGTCCGCGCGGTTGACGTGCGGCTCGATGCCAGTCGCACGCGCTTTCGCGCCATCCTGCCCGGCGCTGAGGTCGAGATCGAAACTCAACTCGTGGGACAATTCAATGTCAGCAATTGCCTGGCGGCTATCGCGACCGCGTATAGCCAGGGCATCGCGCCCACCGTCATTGCGCGGGCGCTTGCAACCGTCGCGGGTGTAGCAGGACGCATGGAGCGCATCGACGAGGGACAGGCTTTTAGCGTCATCGTCGATTACGCCCATACCCCTGAAAGCCTGGCGAAAGTGCTGGCGACCTTGCGGCCGCTCACACCAGGCAAATTGCTGGTGGTCTTCGGCTCTGCCGGTGAACGCGATGTGCTCAAACGTCCTATTATGGGACAAATTGCCGCTCAGATGGCCGACTTTTTCGTTATTACTGATGAGGACCCGCGCGAAGAGGACCGCGCAAAGATATTGCGCGAAATAGCCAGTGGGAGCGAAGAAGCAGGGAAGCGCGAGGGACGCGACTTCCTCTGTATAGCCGACAGGACACAGGCCATCGCAACTGCATTGGCACGAGCGAAGGCAGGTGATACAATTTTGCTAGCGGGGAAAGGCCATGAACAAAGTATCATTACAGGAAGAGAAAAAATTCCCTGGGACGACCGGCGCGTAGCTCGCGAACAACTGCGCTCTTTATAAATGTTGAAATGTATATGATTCCGGGAATACCTTTTTCAATGGAGTTGAAATGACACCGATCTGGTTATTATTGACCTTCATAACATGCGCGTTACTAAGCCTGATTTTATGCTGGATCGCAAAATTTTTATTTCCAAGATTCCGCAGTGGCGAATTCAAACCCGGTCCGTATCGTCCCGATCTCCAGCCGAACGCGAAAATTCCTGAAATCAAGACCATTGAACTGCCCCTGGTAGGTGGCCCGGCGTTTATCCTGTCGATCATCGCCACCGGCATTGGCGCGGGGTACGTTTTCAAACTGAATGCCGGGCAATGGACGATTCTGTTGATTGGCCTCGGCGCTACCTTTGGCTATATGCTGGTTGGCCTGATTGACGACTGGCACAAAGTGCATCACAATGAAGGCATCAGGGAACGGACTAAATTTGCTGGCGTGTTGCTGGTTTCTATGGCTGCCGCGCTCTGTTATTACTTTTTTACTGTGCTGGGACCCAAACCCTATTCTCCGTATTCGGATATACTCGGTCCGCTCTTTAAAAATTTCCCCATCGTCTGGCTAATTTTTCTCATGGTGGTGACGGGGATAATAGGCAGCGTCACCTCTATCTCAGTCGATTTTAGCGATGGACTGGACGGACTGGCCGGCGGGCTGGTATTCAGCGCCGCCCTGGCCTTCGGCATTATTATTACCGGCCTTCTCGACGATGCGAAACATCCAGAAGGCATCGTTCTGGAGATACTGGCCCTGCTCTGCGCGGGCGGCGTCGCGGGCTTCCTGCCGTTGAACTGGCCCTCTTCGTGGGCAGCGCGGCGCAGCAAAGCGAAAAGGCGCGCTAAAATATACATGGGAGATAGCGGCGCGTTAGGTCTGGGCGGCATCCTCGCCATGATAGCAATCTTCTCGCGCAACGAAATACCCCTCTTGATGATCGGAGCCGCGTTTGTGCTGGAGGGACTGTCCGCGCTCATGTCAGCCAAAGTGCTCACGCCTTTCTTCCGCAAACGGCTGCAATTGCTGCGCTTCGCCAATCAAGACGAATTTGTGCCTCACACGGAGTTCCCGCTGCCATTTCTGGCGACACCCCTGCATCACCATTTCGATTTGCTGGGCTGGGACAGAAAACGCCTGGTGTATGGCGCCTGGGCGCTGGGGGCCTGCTTCGGCGCGCTGGGCGTGCTGCAAGCCTTTGCCCCGGAAACGTGGCAACGCTATCTTGGCCGCATTCTCATACTCATGTTGGGATGGTTCATCTGGTCAAGCGGCTCCTACACCCGGCGCTACTTTGTAGGCGAGCACTCTTCTGACCGCACTCGCCGCCGCCGCCTGGCCCTCTATTACGGCTATCCTATGAGTTTGATGGGCATCAAACTATACCATCGTGTAGAAATCATCGAAGCCAGCGCAGACGTGATTGAAACCCCGGCTGAAGAATTCGCGCTCTGGCAGCGCATGAATATCTTCGACGCGCGCGCCATGCTCGGCCTTTACTGCTACCGCGCCGGCTACTATCCGGCTGCTTTGCTACAATGGACGCACATTCCCGAAAAAAACCGCAAACTCCGTCCCAATATCCAACACCTGTTGGAAGAGCTTGAAATACGGCTCGCACTGGAAACGCAAGAAACACAGCCGCTGCGCCGCGATTCGATTGCGCAACAGCCGCCTATCCTTACTGGCAACCTGTCACCCGCCGACCTGCCGAACCCGCACGAGCCGATAACCTCTGAGACGCCTCTCGATGAGCGCGTCGGCAATGGATTTTCATCCATCCCGCCATCGTCGCACTCTGTATTACATTCTGCCCCGCTTCCATCTCAAGTATCAGGCGCTCGCAATGATACCACCGGGGGCAGCAATGAAGAAGAACAGCTCATACAACCGGCAATACCGGCAATACGCACTGGTTGGCTTGCTCGTCTGCGGCATAACTCCTCTGATGGAAATAATGGCAGAGATAACGCCACAAAAAAATAAGCTGTGCGTCGTCTATAGTACAGGGCTACTTGAAAGATGCGGCGGGCCTCATGGCTCGACTTTTACATATCCCTGGTGAATAGTGTTAAAGCTCTTCACTCTTGCAGTCAAATGTGTTATAGTGCTTTTAACATTCCTAAAGGCCACTGACTTTAGCCATGTCAATACAAGGTCCACTACCCAAAGGTGGAAACAGAAGAGAAATGGTTTTCGGTACACCCTTCTTTTGCCTTTCAGTGAAAAAGAGATTGGGATTGATCTGGGGTTGTTGCACTTTGCGACGCTATCTACAGGTGAAACGATTGAGAATCCACGCTATTACCGCCGGGCAGAAAAGAAGCTGGCGCAGTTCCAGCGAATACTGACTGGCTCGAAAGAAGCATGGTTCTCATCGGCGTAAAAAGGTGAAGCAAGCTATTGCCAAAACCCATCGTAAGATACGCAAACAGCGTCAGGACTTCTTGCATAAGGTGTCTCGCAAGTTGGTTAATACGTATGGTATGGTGGTTTTTGAAGAGTTGCAACCTGCCAATATGAATCGTCGGCCCGCTCCTAAACAAGATGCGGAAACTGGGCGATATCTGCCAAACGGGGCTGCTGAGAAAGGCGGGTTAAATAAGAGTATCATGGATGCTGGTTGGGGTCAATTCCTGCACAATTGCGCGTACAAAGCTGAGAACGCTGGTCATGTAGTTGTGTTTGTGAATCCTCGCTATACCAGTCAAACGTGTAGCGGCTGTGGTGCGATTAAGAAGAAAGAACTAGATGTACGTGTACATGTATGCGAGTGCGGGTGTACGCTTGATCGAGACCATAATGCTGCTATCAATATTCTACGGCTTGGGAGAAGCCAACGCAGGGCAACCTACGTCGAAGCTCCTGCTTTTGCAGCACGGAGTACTCCACCCTTCCGTTAATGTTTTATAGCGAGATTCACACTTTTTTCGTGAGCCATTGAAC
>DAHVFL010000238.1 GCA_027316975.1 Chloroflexota bacterium
ATCTATAACCGAGAAAGGGAGCAGCGTTAAGAAAAACTGGCAGGGGAACGCTTTGCAGATCGTCCTGGGCAATACGCGCCGCTATGCTGCCGTGGTAGAAATGACGCCCGATGCCTATATTGACGATGGCTTGCTCGATGTTTGTGTGATAACGGCTGGCGAACCCCTCTCGACTCTGGGGCAGATTTCATCGCTGCTGTTACGCCGCGAGCCTGATAATCAAACCAGCGAGTTCTTCCGCGGAACGCATATTACGCTGCGCGTTCCGGCTTCGATTAACTTACAACTCGATGGGAGCGCGGTAAAACTCAACGAGTATCTCGGCAAAGCGGACCGTGATGAATTGCAACGCGCTCAAGATAAAGAGCATGTAATGGTCACGTATGAGTTTGAGGCCTTGCCCCGCGTGCTGGAAGTTGCCTTTCCACAAACGTATAATAATACCCTTTTTGAGAGATCGAGCGACTATATACTGCCACAGACAGCAGAGCCACAGGCTTCTACAAGTGATGCGGATACATCACAGCACAATGGCGCGTCCGCCGGTCGCGAGCAACAATCACCTGGAGACTCGGAACAGGTGAAAGAGTTGCTCAAAAAGGGGCGCAAAGTTACTGTCGTGGGAACCGCGATGCTTTCCGAAAAGAAACACCGTTACATACTGGCGGGCAATACGACGAAGGTGATTACTGGCGAGATCAAGCCCGTGGCTATTGTCATTGATAAGCATACCGCACTGCTCAAACGAACGGGTGAACCCGCGAGCGTTGTCGAAGTACGACAGTTGCCGGAAGGCGCGGAGGTTGTGGTCGAAGGCAAAAAAAGCAAACGCGGCGTTATTCATGCAACGCGCGCGATGGTATAGGGCTGTCGAAGCTAAAAGTATTCCTGAATACTTACTGGTTTCAGGCGCAGCGTCACACGCTGTTCTTTGGAAAATTGTGTTTCCATCTGCTTCTTCGCTGCTTCCTCGCCATGATAGCGAGCAGACAGACGATAGATGTCACGCTGGCTGACCTTTGGATCGTCGATCATCTCAACCTGGCCCTTAATGGTCAAGTATCTGTAACCATCCTCAATGCACATAGAAATACGCGGGTCGCGACGCAGGTTGCGCTCTTTAGCGCGTCCGACTCTGGTATTCATCATGATGGTACCATCATTCTCTAACAGGTACCACATAGTGGTCAATTGTGGTGTGCCATCCTTATTGATTGTAGCAAGCACAGCGAAACGCTTTTCACGCAGGAATTTGCGCGCTTTTTCAGAAAGTTCGACAGGCATAAATACGTGTCCCCCGATGTAAATGTATAGTTCCTTGCCGCTTTTGGCGGCGGGTTAGAGGAGAAGAAGTCTGCGGGTGGTTTGCCGCAGACCTCTTCCACAGTTAATGCAGCGCGGGGATGACGGTTTCGCCGTAGGCGCGGATAAACTCGCTCTGGTTGCGTCCCACATTATGCACATGCACTTCGTCAAAGCCCAGGTCGAGGAGTGCCTGAATGTGCTGGCGATGCTCATCCAGGTTGGTCGAGATGAAGACGCGCCCCTTGAAATCCTCCGGGCGCACCATCTGGGCAAACCCGGCGAAATCCTCCGGCGAGCGAATGTCCTGCTTGGGCGCTTTGATGCCGCCGTTGGGCCATTCTTTCATGGCCTGTTCCACGCACTGTTCGTAGGTCGCTCCCCAGGATACGTGCAGTTGCAGCAGTTTGGGCAGAGTGGCAGGGTCTTTGCCTGCCTCGCGCGCGCCTTTCTCGAAGCTCTCGATCAGCATTTTGAGCTTTTCGTGCGGCGCTGCCGGCGTAATCAGGCCGTCACACATCCTTCCGGCGGTCTCAGCGGTTTTAGGGCCGGAGGCGGCTATGTAGATGGGACAGGGCTTTTCCGGGCGAGTATACAGGCGCGCGCTCTCCATTTTGATGTGCTTGCCGGAGTAGCGCGTCTTTTTGCCGGTAAAGAGCTGCTTGATAACCTCGATAGACTCTACCATACGTTCCAGGCGTACCGGCGCGTCAGGCCATTCTCCACCGACGATATGTTCGTTAAGCGCTTCGCCCGTGCCGATGCCCAGCCAGAAACGACCGGGATACATTGCCGCCAGCGTGGCGGCAGACTGCGCGATGATGGCCGGGTGATAGCGATACGAGGCACACGTGACGCCGGGGCCGAAGGTCGCGTGCTGCGTTGCCATGCCGAGCGCGCCCATCCAGGGCCACACCTGCGGGCTTTGTCCCTGCTGCGGTACCCAGGGATGAAAATGATCGGCAGCCATCACGCCGCCGAAACCCGCCTCTTCCGCTTCCTGGCACCAGCGAATCAACTCCGTCGGGCCAAATTGTTCGAGGGCCGCAGAATAACCAAGTACTGGCATGATTTACTCCTTGTTTATAGATGATCCAGGTGAATTGGCAAAAGAGACGAGGGCGGCGCAAGCGCCCCCTCCCTGCATCCACGCAACCCCCGCCCCTACGAGGCTTTTCCTGTCGTTCTCAGGTAGGGGCGGGTGAGGTAGGGACTGGTGGTGGGGGCGCTTGCGCCGCCCTCGTCTCCAATCCCCGTTCTGACCGCCCTTTCAAGCTCTTGCACGTCTTCGATGGTATCAATGTCCAGCGCCAGACCGCGACTCGCATAGAGGTTGGTACTTAATCCGCGCCGTCCGGCTGCGCGCAGGTGTTTTTCCAGGCTGTTGACGCCGAACAGGTACGGTACTACCAGCGGCGGTCGTGCCAGCATCGCGTTGGTTCCCGTTCCATCCATGGATGGCGCGAGTACCACGTCAAAACGGGTAGAGCGTTCAACCATTACGTCGATATCGCCGGGGGTGAGCAGTGGCAAATCGGCGGAGATAGTTAAAAGCGCGCCTGCTCCCCCGGCCAGCTCGCGCAAGGCGGCCATGTGCAGCGCGGGATTATGCCCGCTGCGCTCCTCGCACGACGCCCTGGCTCCCCAGATCCGCGCTTTCTCCAGCACGCGCAAATCGGGGCTGACAACTGTTACAAGCTCAAATTCCTGGCTGGCGCACAATGTTTGCACGACATGCCGTAACATATCCAGCGCCAGCGTTTCGCGCTGGCGTTGTGTCAGATGCGGCGCGAGACGGCTCTTCGCTTCGCTCAGTGATTTGACGGGAATAATCGCCCTGTATGCAATGGTTTCCATATTGCTCATGCTTAATACTCTAGACCTGCGGCATCTAACACCGTACACGCTAATGCGGCTTTGCTGGTTGCATCACGCATGATCGTATTGGTGGAGACGGCGGGTATGCCCAGGTCTTCTACTCGTTCCAGCAAGTGCGCGTCCTGTTCGTCGATTACCATCACATCCAGGAAATCGCGATAACAGCGAGCCACGCCTACCGCCGAAACTTCCATACCCAGCCCGCTCATCAATTTATCGGCTGGCCCCTTGATGGGCGCGCCGCCCACGATGGGGCTGACAGCTACCACCATGCCGCTCGCCTCGTGCAGTATATCATGCACGCCCGGCACTGCTAATATGCTGCCGGTACTGACGATGGGATTGCTGGGCGCAAGCAGTATGGCTTCCGCCTCTTTCAGCGCGTCAAGCACGCCTGGCGCGGGCTTAGCCTCGCTCGCGCCAACAAAAACTACATCCTGCACTTCATCAGCACAGCGCCGTTTGACCATGTACTCTTGAAAATGCAGCAAACCAGCCGGGGTCTTAATGTGAGTTTGTACCGGCTGGTCGCTCATGGGCAGGATGCGCATACCCAGGCCGAAATGCCGGCGCAACTCGTCGGTGACTTCGCTGAGCGTCTTGCCTTCGCGCAGCAGCTTCGTGCGGTGTATATGCGTGGCGAGGTCGCGATCACCCAGCATGAACCAGTCTTCTTCTCCATAGGCCACCAATTGCTGCATGGTATTGTACGTATCGCCGCGTATGCCCCAGCCATGCTCCTCGTCAACCGCGCCGGACAGCGTATACATCACGATATCCAGGTCGGGCGAGACGCGCAGCCCGTAAAAGTCGCGGTCATCTCCCGTATTTACGATGACGGTCAGGCGTTCCTGTGGCACTACCTGCACCAATCCCTGTAAGAAACGCGCAGCGCCCACGCCGCCCGCAAGCACAACAATCATAGTATAATCCTCAATTTCAATCAATCTATTCGGGGCCAGAGTGACCGCAAGGATCCTTACCAGGTTTTTTGAGACGCACCGGTTGCCAGAAAGTGTCATCCTGAGCGCAGCGAAGGATCTCTTCAGCGCCACGCAGATCCTTCGTTGCGCTCAGGATGACACCGTTTGACCCTCAACCCTTGATAGTTGGGGGAACCCAATTATTTAGTCAAAACGCGCGATCAGGCTGCTCAAAGGCAGTCTATCACGCCGCTTCGGGTCAGCAGCCGCGTACCCTACCGTAATCATGGCCTGGGGGATCAGGTGCGTATCCAATTCAAGCGCATCGACGACAACTTCCGGGCAGAAAAGCGGCGCGCACATCCAGCCCGCGTCTAACCCCAGGTCATAGGCCATCAACAGCATATTTTGAATAGCCGCGCCGGTGCTCTGGATTGCCATCGCAGTTTCATCGGCCTGCCGTCGCTCGTCGGGGTAGCGATCCAGTTCTTCCAGGTACAAACAGGGAATGATAATCACCGGAGCCTTCAAGATGCGCTGGCGCGACTTTTCCAGGCGTATCTTGACGATCTCGCTCTCCTGCCCGTCCATTTCCAGGTTGCGCTGCCACGTTTCGCCCATGCGGTCAGCCAGCAGCGTTTTGAGTTCGGGGCGCGTTAACACCGCGAAACGCCAGGGCTGCCGCCCATGCGGCGAAGGTGCCCAGCGCGCCGCCTCCAGAATCTCCTCTATCAGCTTGCGGTCAACCGCTCGATCTTGAAACTGGCGCACGCTGCGCCGCCCTTGTAACAGGGCAGACAGCGTCTTTGCGCGTGCAGGTAGCGTCACCGCTCGCTGGTTAGTTTGTATTACCATGTACGTATAGATTGCCTTCTTCCAGTAGCGACGCCCCTTGCGGGCGTTCCGTAACAAGAACGGACTGGACGCCCACAAGGGGCGTCGCTACTGGAGATAGTGAAGTTTACCGGAACATATCGGTTGCGGGATTGCGGATAAGCGTTTTCCCGCTGCCGGTATCGGGTTGGTATGCATAGCCGCGTAGAAGCGCGGCAGGGATACTATCGATTTTGCCCATCGCCAGTTCCGCCGCGCCTGCCAGTTCGTCAGCGACCGCGATCATACTGGCGTGCATCTGGTACCCATAGGGGTCGGATTGGCCGCGGTAATCGGTCAGCGCTGCCATACCGGCCACGCCAATCGCCACATTGACCTGTCCTTCGCGCCACGGTCGCCCCCACGTATCAGAAATGATGAGCGCGATGTCAAAATCCGCGCCCTCGCCCACCAGTTTTTGCAAACGCGCGCGTATCTTTCCCGCCGAGCGATCAGGGTCAAGCGGCAACAGGGTAAGGATGCGCGCCCCACCGGCGTTGGACTCATCGACGCCAGCGTTCGCGCAGATAAAACCATGCCGCGTCTCGCTAATCAGCACGCCATGATCCATACGCACGATACGCCTGCTCTCGCGCAGCACCACCTCGATATGCGCGGCATCCTTGTTAAACTCCTGCGCGAAAGCAAGCGCGAACTCCGAAGGCTGCACCTCGTCGAGATGAACAACTCGCCCCTCGGCTTTAGAGACGATCTTCTGCGTCACAACGAGTATATCACCCCGTTGGAACTTCAGTTGTTGCGCCTGCATTGCCCGGAATAGAAGAAGCCCCAGGTCGCTGCCTGGGAGAATCTCGCCTATTCCCTGTATGGGCACTATTCGTATTTCGCCGTTCATACGCCTCCTTTGCCGACATACGTATTATACGTTCTGCTTGCCACAATGTCCAATACTGTATTTTGTGAAGTATTGGACACATCTTAAAAGTTCATGAAAAACCTCGGCTTAATCGGTGGCCTGCTGCTTGTGCTGACGGCAAAATAGTGATTAACTAGGGTAGTGCTTGTTTCAAGCTACCAACTCGTATATCAAATTTGAAAGAAGATTGAGCGTGAGCGAACAGCAGCAAGAACAGAACAAGGTAGCAGTGGTTATTGTAGCGCATCCCGACGACGCGGAATTTGCCGCCGCTGGTACGGTGGCTAAATGGGTTGAAGAAGGTTGGGACGCTTACTACGTGATATGTACAGACGCGGCAGGCGGCGGCCCCGATGAAGCCACCGATGTCGGCCTCGCGGCTCGTCAGAAGATGACCGAGACGCGCAAGCGCGAGCAGCGAGCCGCAGGCGCGGTACTGGGGCTGAAAGATGTCATCTTTCTCGACTATCCCGACGGGCTATTGCAGCCCACCATCGAATTACGACGCGATATTGTGCGCGTGCTGCGCAAATATCGCCCGGCGCGTGTCATCTGCCAGTCGCCAGACCGAACATGGGAACCATTTATGGCAATTGGGCGCTACCATCCAGATCACATGGCGGCGGGTCAGGCGACGCTTATGGCGCTCTACCCGGCCTCTCAAAACCCGTGGGACTTTCCCGAACTGTTGAATGAAGGGCTGAAACCGCATAAGGTGAAAGAAATCTACATCTCCGGCGCGCCGCATGTGAACTTCTTCGTCGATATCAGCGACACGATGGACAAGAAGATCGAGGCCCTGATGTGTCACGAGAGCCAGTTTATTGGCCGCACCGAGGAACTGGCGAAAATGATGCGCTCTCGCGTTTCCGATCTCGGCAAGAAATACTGGGTTGAGTACGCCGAGGAGTTTCATCGCACAGAAAACCGCTAGTAGCCAGGGCGGGGGCAAGCCCCGCCCCTACCATATTACGAGGTGGGCGGATAACCGCATATGGTAGGGGCGGGGCTTGCCCCCGCCCTGGCTACTTAATTCCTCTTGCTTTTGGCCGCATTATATGACATACTCTGTAGAGAGACCTTCGGGGCAGGGTGCAATTCCCGACCGGCGGTAAGGTGCGTCTACGTTTACGTTCACCAAGCCCGCGAGCCGCTTGGTTGCCATGGCAGAACGATTGGCAACTGCGCGACAGATTCGGTGCAAAGCCGAAGCCGACGGTACAGTCCGGATGGGAGAAGGTTTAGCATACAGGCGGATTCCCTATACTCTGTCGCGCTGAAGAGACAGAGTAATCAGG
>DAHVFL010000239.1 GCA_027316975.1 Chloroflexota bacterium
GTGCTGGCGCTTCGCACCATGCCCAAACCTGTCGTGGCGGCGGTGCGCGGTCACGCTGCCGGTATTTCGTGCAACATTGCGCTGGCCTGTGATATGCGCATTGCGTCGGAAGATGCGCGTTTCGTCGAAGCCTTCGCCAGGATTGCGCTCGTACCCGATGGCGGCGGTGGCTATTTCCTGCCCAAACTGGTCGGCGTGGGCAAGGCTATGGAAATCGCCATGCTGGCCGACGAGGTGAGCGGCGCGGAAGCCGGGCGGCTGGGGCTTGTCAATAAATGCGTGCCGGCAGCAGAATTTGACGCCGCCGTGACCGCCTTTGCGCAGCGTCTGGCGAACGGCCCAACGCGCACCTATGCCTTGATTAAGCAACAGATGTACGCCTCTGCCGAGTCCGACCTGCGCAGCGCGTTGCAGCTCGAAGGCGAACTGCAAGACATGGCCTTCGAGACGGAAGATCATCGCAACGCCATTACTGCCTTCTTGCAGAAGCGCAAGCCCGAATACAAAGGCCGCTAAACCTTTACCGTGCTGCAAGAAGAACACTGGGAATGGATTACCGACCTGCCAGAAAAAGACAAATTCGGGCGCGGCTACGAGGTCGCGGGCTATATACTCAAGTAACTACAGCGCCGCGAGTACCTTCTCTCCCTCGATCACGCTCTCATACGTCTCACGCACCAGCCCGGCCACGCGCTTCCAGCTATACTGAAGCGCGGAGGGACGCGCCGCCTGCCGCATCTTTTCCAGCAATTCGGGCTGCTGCAAGAGAGCATCGAGGCGTTCGGCGAAGAAGCCGGGACTGCGTGGGACGAGATAGCCTGTCTCACCATTCTTGATGATGGTGGTCAGACCGCCGGAGCGCGTGGCGACGACGGGCGTGCCGCAGGCCAGCGATTCGACCGCGGCCAGGCCGAAACTTTCGTGATACGAAGGGATGACCGTTATATCCGCCGCGCTATAGAGCATGGGCAGTTCTTGCTGGGGGCGCGCACCCAGGAAATGCACGCGTTTGGCGATCCGCAAATCCGCCGCGAGCTGCTGGAGTTGTTGTATTTCCAGGTCATCGGTCTTTTTGCCGCCAACGATGACAACCTGCGCCTTCTCGCGCATCATATACGCGGCGCGTACCAGCAGATCAGGCCCCTTGAACGGGTCAAGACGGCCCGCGAATAGCAAAACCGGGCTGTTCTGTTTCCAGCCCAGGTGTTCGCGTGCCCTCTTTCGCTCATACGGCGTGAAGCGGCGCAAATCGACCCCGCAAGGAATGACCTGTACCTGGCCTGACGTGGCTCCGCAGTGACGCATGATCTGCGCGCGTTCTTCGTTCGTTGCGGCGATGATGCGATCAACGTGTTGTATAAGGCGGCATTCCATGTCGAGCCGCAAGGGCAGTTCCTGCGCGCCGGGATTAGCCAGTTGCTTCAAGTGCGCCAGTGTGTGAAACATGGTAATATGCGGGACGTGCCAGCGTTGCGCAAGCTGCATGGCAGCAACACCCGACAGCCAGTAATGGCTATGCACTATATCATAGTGCGTGCCGGCGCTGCGACGAAAATCATCAATATGCTGCGCGAAAGCGGGCAGGTAATTGTAGAGTTCATCCTTATGGATGGGTTGAGCAGGTCCGGCGTCTACGTGAATGACGCGCACGCGCGGGCTGAGGTGGACGATGTGTGGAGTAGATTCGTTGGCGCGGCGGGTGAAAATATCGACGTTGATATAAGATTGCCCCAGTTCGCGAGCCAGTTGTTGGATATAGACGTTCATGCCGCCAGCATCTCTTGTGCGCCCCGGCATATCCAGCGGGGACGTATGGACGCTGAGCATGGCGATAGAATAACTCATACTCTCTGGTATGCTCCCTTTCTTCTGTTGTAATTAGCGTTCATTGCAGATGCGCGGCCAACGCCCTTCGCTGACGTGTTTGATGTGTCGAAACATGGCACTCTCCTTTCTCGATATCCGTACTACCTGATTGAACAAGTTGAATGGTCATTTTATTCTGTTGAGCCAGGGCGGGGACAAGCTCCATAAGCGCGAACTTACACCCTGCTGTCATCCTGAGCGCAGCGAAGGATCTCTCGCCGGGCAGGCTCATTGGGCAGGGCGCAGATCCTTCGCTGCGCTCAGGATGACAGCAGGGTACGGGCGGCGGCTCTGCCCCCGCCCTGGCTTGGTCGCGATGGTTATATGGTATAAGCATTTCATGGTCCCGTCTTTTTCTCACGCCGCCGCAACTGCCGGATTGCATTATACATCTGGCGCATATCGACACCTGACCCCTGCGCGAGTTCTTCCATGCAGTCGATACGCAGCTTGAGGGCTTTGTCAAAAGCATCTGGCGTCATACAGGCCCAGGCGGCCAGGTCGTCCAGGATAGGTTGATCGGCGTGTTCAAAGGTATCGTCGAATTCGTTCCACAGCGAAAGCGGCAGGGGCACGACGCTATCGGGTTGTCTGGGGTCGGGATGCGCCTGCAAAAAGTGCGTGGTGAGCCAGCGGCGGCGCAACGGGTAGACGTGACCGGCCAGTCCGATATTGACGACAAGGCCCAGGCGGCGCACATCATCGACGGTCAGGCGCAGGTCATGTTGATACATATACAACACGTCGTCGATGGTATCAGCATGAACGCTGGTGGCGATATGGTAGCCGTCGGCGGTCAGATTGAGGTAGCGACGCGCCACGCGCCCCCACATGTAAATGGGCAGGTGATCGCTTACCTCGTTGCAGAGCGCATAGGTATGCTCCGGTTCGATACCGGGCAGTTGCGTAAAAGCAAAGTCCTCGTACATGCCGGACATATAGGCCAGCGCCGAATCGTCTGGCACGAATTGCAGCAGCGCGTTCAGCGTGGTGGTCTTGCCCACGCCCGGCTGTGGGTCGGTTGGGCCGGCCACCGTCAGCGACGCCCCATGTTCCATGAGCAGCCAGATCAGCGCGACCGTCTGCGCATCGACGCATCCCATGGCCGTGATCTGCGCCAGAGATAACGGGCGTCTCGAATCGTAATGCCACCATAAACGTTCTCGTGGGTCTCGTGGATCAAACATATAAGCGTTCCCTTCCACACGCGGATTGAACTATGCTACTGCTCCTGGGATAATTTCTCTACGCCTGTTGTAATATCTTCGGCAGGTAACGATTGAGATTGGGATGTGGGCGGTTTCAGCCAGCCCGGTTTGGGACTCCAGCCGATAGCCACGACCAGTGGCCGCTTCTCATTTTCTACTTCCACAATGCTGACCGAGGCATTGTCTATCATGAGTTTCCCGGCCTGCCCCGCCGCCAGTCCCGTATAATGCGCAACCAGCAATTTGATGATATCGGCATGTACTACAAAGGCTGGAAACGCGCCGCTGCTCTCCTGCGCGCGCCAGCGTTCGACGGCAGTCACAGCGCGAGCTTGAACCTGGGGAAACGTTTCAACATCAGGGGGCGCGACGGTTGGATCTTTCACAAAGGCTTTCCACGTTTCGTCGTGCTTGTTCAGTTCGTCATGGTCTTGTCCGGCCCAGTGTCCCACGTCGATATCCATCAAATCTGCTTCAAACTGGATAGCAACCTGGCGCGGCTGCGCGATAATCTCGGCTGTCTCGCGCGCCCGTTCAAGCGGACTGCTAATCACGGCGCTGATCGGCAGAACGGCCAGCGAGTCGGCCAGTCGCTCCGTTTGTTGTTTGCCTGCTTCGGTCAGGTGAATGCCCGGCAGTTGGCCGGGGAGACGATGTTCAACATTCCAGGTTGTTTGCCCGTGCCGGATAAAGAGCAGGGTTTGTTTCATACCAGTTGCAGTACTTTCCTCTATCACAAATCGTGGAGACCGGAGCCGCCGCCGCCAGCCATAATGATGCCAACCCGCGCTCAGGTAAATCCACAATACGAACAGTAAACCACGCATACCTCCGGTTAGTCTTTTCAAAACGCTTCTCATACGCGCCATCTTCTATTCAGGTATCGATACGTCGATGTACGCACCAGGACAACTCGACCAACCGGTGTGCTAATAATTGTATCAGTTGACCAGGGCGGGGGCAAGCCCCGCCCCTACCCTGTTACATAGTGGGGCACGAAGCCGGACAGGGTAGGGGCGGGGTTTGCCTTCACTGGTAGGTGTTTTACAACAGGCAGTCGCCAGAGGCTGTCATCCTGAGCGCAGCGAAGGATCTACGCGCTGCCGACGAGAGATCCTTCGCTGCGCTCAGGATGACACCTCCCGGCTGGTCGGTTCTTTTCTGAAAAACCTACGAGTGAAAGGCGGCGGCTCTGCCCCCGCCCTGGTTTCTCCTACATCGCAGATGATATCCAGACCACTAAGCCCAGCGCCAGCAGCCCTAGCACGATGAGAAAAGCGCACCCCAGCAAGAATTCGCCGTTTCCAACTTCCCGCGGCCTTCTGCTGGTCGGTATAAATCCTCTCACCGGTATGCCTGTGACGCTCAGATTGGCCGGATAAGGGCTGCGCATCCATTTTTGGGATTGGATGACAACGGGCGGGGTGACAGGCGGGGTGACAGGCGGGGTGACAGGAACCGGCACCTGTTCGGTGTAGCGGGCTGGCGAAGGCGGCACGATAAACTGCGTTTGCCTTCTGGCCGGCACTTTCAAAGGGGGAACCTGCGGGAGACGCAGTATAGCGGGTAATTCAAATCCTGGCTGTCTATCCAGTGGCATAGTATGATCCTCCTCACACCACTCGCTTCACACATCACTACAAATCCATTCCATACCTTAATATCCATTATACTGAACCCAACAATCTGCTTCGCAATATAGGAATTTATGCTCTATTTTGGTGATATACCGCCTACCCACTATCTTGTATAAGGTATGATAACAGAGTAACTATTCAAAACTCGATGCTGCCTGCGGCGGCTTGCCCTGTTATGCGGGATAATGTGCTGCAGGCAGCCTGCGGCTGCTCGCAGCACATTATCCCGCATAACAAAATTTGCGAAGCGCCGCAGGCGCTGAGCAGTCAAGAAGAGAGGAAGCGAGAAATGCAATGTAACGCGCTTATTGAGGAATGGCCCCGAGAGTCTATGGCCTTCTTTCGCGAATTACCGGGATGCTATTGTTCAGCTCCAACATACCAGGCCTTGCTCGCAGTCATCCCAGACGCAATAGCCGATTACCTGAAATGGATCAAAGCCAACGACATCACCATGCTTGACGAGTTCGACGGTCAGATAGATGTTCGTATCGCCGAGCATATCCTGGCCGAAAATGGCACTATTGGCCCGCTTTTCGAGGCTGACCTTGCTTCGCCTGATGATATCGAGATCGATACAGCCCTGAATGTAGCCGCTGCCGCTCGCGCCGCCCTGCTCGAACTGTACGAACAGGTCTCGCCCGCGCAGCATATGCACAGGCTTTCACCTGAGTCCTGGTCCCTCTACGAGCATATGCAGCACCTGTTGGAGTCAGAAGCATGGTATATCTCTCGATTGCAGGAGCATCCCATCGAACCATCGAGCGTTACTCCACCCGCCGGTATCGCCATGGCGTTCTTCGACAACGCCATGGACTACGAACTCGCCCTGCGCGCCCTCACACCTGAGCAACGCCAGCATATATACACCCACAATGACGAGCAGTGGACTGCCGCGAAGGTGCTGCGCCGCATGACCGAACACCTGCGGGAACATTATCCCTGGATGGCGGAGATTGTCAGAGAGATACATCATGGAGGAAAGACGGCGTGAGGACAGGGATGGGACACGGGCGTCCCATCCCTGTCCTCACACTGGCGAAGACAGAGCCTGTAAAAACGATGCTACTACCTGTTCCGTCTCTTCGGGACTTTGCGTTTCCATCAGTTGCATGCGCAAATCCTGCGCGCCCGGAAAACCGTTGGCGTAGACTTTGAAGAATTTACGCAGAATTGGAAAGTGCTTGCTGTCTCCCCAGGTATCAATCCAGAGCTGCATATGGTCGAGCAAGAGGTGCATTTTTTCTTGCGGCGTCTTATCGTTTAATGTGATAGTGCCTGAAAAAAGGTAAGGGTTATCGAAAATGCCTCTGCCAATCATGGCCCCGTCTGCCCCGGCTTGCGCCACTTTTTGTTGCGCGTCGCGCAGTGATTTCACATCCCCGTTGCCGATAATCAGCGTCGTACTGTTTATCGCGTTTCTCATCTCAACCACTGTTTGCAGCTTGTCCCAGTGCGCCGGAACTTTGGACATTTCTGAAACGGTGCGCGCGTGAACGGTCAGCACAGCCGGCTTTTGTTCAAGCACAAAGGCAATCCAGCTAAAGTCAATGGCTCGAAAACCCAGTCGTGTTTTGACGCTGACAGGTATGATACCCGCGGCACCCTCCTTTGTCGCGTCGATAATCTCTTTAGCAAGCGGCCTGTTATTAATAAGGCCAGAACAGGCCCCCTTTTGCATGACACCAGAGGCGGGACAACCCATATTCAGGTCAATGCCGTCAAAACCCATATCGATCAGCTTTTTTGCCGCCTTAAAGAAGTTTTCAGGGCGTGTTCCCCATATCTGGGCCACTAAAGGCCGCTCTGCTTCAGTGTATTGAAGCCGGTGGATAACATGCCGTTCCCCTTTTGAGAACATTCCCTCAACATTGGTAAATTCAGTAAAAAAGACAGCCGGTTTCCCGCACCGGGCAATCACCTGCCGGAGTACGGTATCCGTCACATCCTCCATAGGCGCCAGGATAAAAATGGGTTTGTTTAATTCGTTCCAGAAATTGCTCATGCTGAAATTTGCACACTCGAACTTCACATATGGCTAAAGAAGAGCTTAGAACACGGTCTAAGCTCGTTGAGATTCACAGTTAAGATATATCTACTCGCCGCCTTATTATACATCACTGGTAAAGGGGGGCAGAGTGCCAGGGCGAGAGCAGGCCCCGCCCATACCTGTACGGTTTCGCCCGCTCCTTCGTAGCCGGGTACGGGCGGGGCCTCGCCGCTCCAGAATCAGAGGTACACCGGCCTGCAAATCAAACAACTCGGCGTGCGAACCGATCTCGCTGATGGTGCCATTTTCGATCACGAAGATGTGGTCGGCCAGGCGCACAGTGCTGAAGCGGTGGCTGAAGAACACGGCTGTCTTTCCATGGGTCGGCCATAGGTTTGCTGCACGAATTCACGCACAATTGAG
>DAHVFL010000023.1 GCA_027316975.1 Chloroflexota bacterium
CGTGGTGGTCGGCGAGAGATCCTTCGCTGCGCTCAGGATGACAAAGCGATGGATGACAAAGCGATGGATGACAAAGCGATGGATGACAAAGCGATGGATGACAAAGCGATGGATGACACCTCCCATCTGGCTGCTTCCTTTCCTCAAAAAAACCTGCCAGTGAAAGACGGGGTGGGAGGGGATGAGGTACGTTAGAGGGGTAAGCGGCGGGCGGGTAAGTAGGTTTGTTTGTAGAGGGTATCGTATATAGCGGCGGTTTGGGGGTCTGGTTCAAAGGTCTGGACGGTGTGGCGGACAGAGGAGGCTGCTTGCTGGCCTGAATGAAATATGCCTGCGCCCATGCCCGCGAGTAGGGCCGCGCCGGTCGCTGCTGCCTCGGCGATGTGCGGGACTTTGATGGCGCACCCTGTTATTTCGGCCTTGATTTGTAACAATGGGGTGGCCTGGGTTGTGCCGCCAATGACGGTGATGGTGGGCTGAGGCGGCGCGATACCCAGCTGTGAGAAGAGCGTTATATTATCACGCAGCCAGTATGCCAGACCTTCCATCAGGGCGCGCACGAGTTCGGGGCGGTTATGAGAAGGGGTCAGGCCGAGCATGGCTCCGCGCGCGGTACGCTGTCCGTATGGCGTGCCGGAGCCGAGGAAGGATGGTAAGATGAGAGCGCCACGCGAGCCAGCAGGAACTGCGGCGGCTTCTTGTAGCGCCTGGGCATACATTTCGGGTGAAACGCCGCCCTGCTTTCCCTGACCATAGAGCAAGGTCACAATCCATTCGAGCGAGCCGCCGGCGAAGTTGAGCATACCGAGGGTTGCGTAGGTGTTCGGCACGACATAGGCGTAACTGGTAGAGCCGGCTTCAAACAGTTCCCGACCAGGGTTAAATGAGTTGCTGAGGGCCAGGATTACGCTGGCTGTACCCATCGATTCAAGGAGTTGGCCGGGGAGAGTGACGCCTGTGGCTAACGCGCCACAGAGATGGTCGTGTCCACCTGTACACACGATAGCCTGTTGGGGGATACCCGTGATCCCGGCGACTTCTTTACGCAGCGTCCCGATGGGGGTGCCAGAGGGGAAGGCAGGGGAGAACCACGCGGCTGGCAGGCCCACCTGCTCGAGCAGGAATTGCGACCACGCGAGCGTCTGCTGGTCAAAGAGCATCGTGCGCGAGGCGATGCTATAATCGGTCGCGAAGCTGCCACTCAGCTTCCAGAGCACAAAATCTTCAATACTTAACCAGCGATGGATACGTTCAAATACGTGTGGAAGGTGGTTACGCAGCCAGAGCAGCTTGTTTACACCGAACATGGGGTCTGGAATATGGCCGGTGACGGTAAAAATGCGCTCGCGTCCAACCGTGTCTTCCAACCACCGGGCCTCGGCTGCTGTACGCTGGTCATACCAGGCGATGGCAGCATGCAAGACGTTACCATTTGCATCAATGGGGAAAGCCGACTCTCCCATGCTGGCAACAGAGAGCGCGCGGATGCGTTCGGGCCGGTCACAGCGCGCAATAGCCGCCTGAATGCTCTGGAGGACTGCTCCCCAAACATCTTCCGCGTCAAATTCGCTCCAATCCGGCACTGGATGGCGTGTTATGCTGCGACAGCTGCCAATGGCGTTGATCTGTCCGGTTTCTACATCGAAAATGACGGTTTTGGTATTCGTTGTGCCAACGTCGATGCCAACGAGATACATATTACCTGCTTCCCCGGGCAATGCGCAGAGCGTCATCCACACTGGCATCGTGGTGAACGAGAGCTACCAGAGCCTGTGTCATAGCGGTGGGTGAGGGCGATTGCCAGACATTACGCCCAATGACGACACCGGCAGCGCCGGCGTCGAGGGCGTCACGAATGGATGCTAAAAATTCACGGTCACTGTGCGTTTTGGGGCCGCCTAAAACCAGCACCGGCACGTAGCACGAGCGGATGATTTTCTTGAAGCTTTCACGCTCGCCGGTAAAGAAGGTTTTGGCGATATCGGCCCCGTTTTCGGCGGCCATGCGGCATGCATCCGCAACGGCATCTACGGCACGGGCGGCGGGATGATCCTCGAAGCCATAGGGTAGAGCCTCGGCCATAACGGGGATGTTCCAACGGTGCGCTTCTGAAGCCAGGCGCGGGAAATAGATGGTTGAACCATGACCATTGGCGCTGCCTGGCATATACATAGCAGCGGCGGCATCGGCTCCGCAGGTGAGAATGTCTTCAATGCCGAGAACGAGTTCTCGTGGCCGCTCCAGAAGAGGCGAGGTGGCCCCATCGCAGCGTATCAGCAAACCGGCATCTTTGAGCTGCCTGCTAAAATGGCGGGCGATGCCAATACTGGTCAGGATGGCATCTGCGCCCCCGGTGATTACTTGCTCAAGCACAATCTGCGGGTTCTCAAAACCCGCGACAGCGCCATCAGTCGTACCATGATCCATCGCTACAACCACGGAGCGCCCGTCCGAACCAAAGAGACGCTCAAAGCGTCTGCCTGTAATGTCACTCATCGTTAACCTTCTTTCTGTACAAAATCACACGGTATGCTTAATAATTCCTGATTTGCACCTGCTGAAAATAGTGGCGCAGCGTATCAGGTGGAGGCAGGTCGTAATTGAGATGCGCGATCGTGCCTACTGAAAAGGCGGTTGCCAGACGCGCGCAATCAGCCAGGCTCAACCCCTGTATGTGAGCTGTCACGAGACCAGCGACCATAGCATCCCCCGCGCCAAAGGTCTTTTTCACGGTGACGGTTGGAGGGGTCGCGATCAGCGTTGTGGTCTGCTCAACCAGCATGGCGCCCTGTTTTCCCATGGAGACAACGACCAGTTCGATATCTTCATTCAGGAGTTGGTGGGCCGCCTGTTGAATTTCGGCTTCGGATGTCAAGGCGTGACCGGAGAGATATTGTAGCTCTTCTAAATTGGGTTTCAAGATAGTTGGGCCAGCCGAGATACCGGCGCGCAGAGCCTCCTGACTGGTATCCAGGATGATGCGCTTTTTTTGCTGTTTGAGTTGTGTGATGATGTTGGCATAGATCGTGACAGGCACATGTGGCGGCAATGAGCCAGATAAGACGAACCAATCGCAAGAGCGCGCCAGGGCTTCAATGGCCCGGAAGAGAGTTTGCATGGATTCTGGTGGCGGAGGCTGGCCCGGCATGTTGATATCGGTTGTCTGCTGGTTGATAACATCAACGACCTTCACATTGATGCGGGTATTGCCGGGGATGCGCACGAAATAATCGTCTATACCCCTGGATGTAAAGAATTGCTCGAAGATATCGGCATTGGCCTGACCAAGAAATCCTGTCACGGCAATATCATGTCCATAGCCGGCCAGGAATGAAGCAACATTGACACCTTTTCCACTGGCGTCAAATCGAATCTCTTGCGCTCGATTGACTCTATTGGGCTGAAAATGATCGACTCTCACGGTCTGATCAATGGCCGGGTTAAGCGTCACTGTTGCTATTTTCATGAAACGTATACCTCCGTTCTTTCACTGGTAGGTTTGTTGAAATGCGCGAGTCGCCACAGGCTGTCATCCTGAGCGCAGCGAAGGATCTGCGTGCTGCTGACGAGAGATCCTTCGCTGCGCTCAGGATGACAAAGCGAAGCGATGGATGACAAAGCGAAGCGATGGATGACAAAGCGAAGCGATGGATGACAAAGCGAAGCGATGGATGACAGCTCCCACCTTGCCGACTCCTTTCTTAATAAACCTACCAGTGAAAGATAGCTCCGTTGCCCTGCATCACTGTACCACCATGCGTAACCGTGTCCTTACTCTATGGTAGACTGCGTTCTTTCAAGCGGACAGGTAGTTGAGGCATAACGCCAGGCACTGCGCCAGCTCGTTGTCTGTATTGACTACCAGTTTTGGCTCGCGTATTGGCTCGAAGCGCGCTTTGATCGAAAGGTAAAGAGTAAAGTCACGATTAGCCGCTACGTGCTCCTCTCCCATCTTTTCCCGGTGCGCCAGGCGGTGGCGTGCTGTCTCATCAGAACAGATGCACTCGATTATTTTGAGCGGCACATCGAGTTCCTTTGCTACTTGTTCCAGGGCAGCGACCTGATAGCTGTGTGAAAACGTTCGCCCGTCAAGAATTACATCGAGAGAGGGATGATTGCGTGTCATGTAAGAAGCAACCTGAAACAGTATCGACATGCAAAAGTCATCTTGCCGGGTAGAATACTCGATCATGCGCGTGGGAAAGAGTGAGGCCCGTATAGTATCCTTGTCGAGTACTATGGCGGCGCGCGCATCGGCCAGCAGGCGACCCAGCGTGCTTTTCCCCGTTCCGGGCAAACCGGCCAGAGCGATCAACATGGGCAATTCCTCTCACTTATGACCCGGCCGCTTCTTCCGCATTGAGGTTCTCTTGAGGGCCATAGATGGTCCACCACGGCTGCGCTCCCTGGCGTAAGACGCTGTTCAACGCCTGGATATTCTGCTTTCCTTCGTGTTCCAACCAGTTGCGCAGAGCCTGGGTTCCACCATTGACGTAGGGAGGCAGGCCATCCTGCCAGGTCGCCCTGCCACAGAGGACGCCCGCGTAGGGAACTCCAGATTCATTCGCCAGCGCGAGGGAGGCGAGGAATTGAGCGTTGCTCACGCCCGCGCTTAGAAAGATGAAAGGGACGCGCGTTTCCGCCGCGACTGCGCGGAAGTGTTGCATGGCCTCGTCACGTGTATAGGCAGTCGGCCCAGTGTGGTCAGGGTCCGCCAGATAGTGCATGTTAACGGGAATTTCCAGTTTGAGTACATCGACGTTATAGCGTGGCCTGGAAAATTCGCGCGCCAGTTTCGCAACCTTCTGAGGTTTTACCTGCGCGAAAGCAAGGCTCTTCTCGTCTCCGATGGTATCGCTGTAGCTGACGACCTCCAGGAAAAAAGGAATATCGGAGGCCAGGCACTCCGCGCCGGTGCGTTCAATAAAGGCATGTTTTCTCGTGTTGATTGGCACATCATCGTCGGGATCATAGTAGATCAACACTTTAACGGCATCCGCCCCGGCTTCAACAATGCGTGTGACGGACCACTCTGGTTCAAGGGCAGGGAGCCGCCCTTTTGTTGAGGTGTCGTAGCCCGTTACTTCATAGGCGAGGAGCAGGCCGGAAGTGGCGGCGCGTTGGCTGGCGGCATCCAATCCATACTGGGGATCAAGGAGTATGGCGCTGGCGAAGGGAGTAAGGACTTGAGACACCAGGGTCTTGAACGCCACAATTTCGGAGGCCGTAACTTCTCGCCCGGTGAGGGCCGTCAGAGCCTTCTTGAGCGAGCCGCGCTGGTCGATGGCAAGAGCCGCAATGACGCCCCGGTCATCGGATAAGGCCATCAGACGCCGGTATTTGCCCGAAGATACGCTTTTTGGCTTAGACACGTTATTTTCAGTCACCTGTATTTTCGCTCTCTTTCTTTTCAAGCACGCACATGCCTGGTGTATATGGTGTGTCCCCGCGTGGCATCTTTATTCAGCGACTGTGGTGAAACGAGAGATACGCGGATCGATGAACTGGTCAAACTCATCGTAGCTGGGACTCGAAAATTCGGAGACGATGGCTCCTTCGTCACCCGACTGGAACCAGTGCCAGGTGTTCGGCGGGATGGTGTACTGGTCGCCGGGATGCAATTCGATCTCGTGAAAGACCGTGTAGTGTGATTCGCTGCCTCGCGGAACGCGCGCCTGGATAGATGGGTTTGGCTCGCCTTCAACATAGAGCCAGACGATGCCCCAACGGCAACGAAAGGTCTCCTGCTTGCCGGGATTGGTCTCGCTCAGCGGCGGATGGCGATGCTGCGCGCAGGTCTGGCGGGGCGTCATGACCAGCTCTTTCGCGCAGTAGCGGTCGTTGTTAATATACACGACAAGCTCTAGACCTGTCCGCTCTAATTCGTTCAGGTTGAAATCAACCACTTCAATTTGCTCTTGCTCCCGCGCTGTTAATACAATACCGGATTGAGAGAGCATCCGGGTTGCTCGCTCTTGCATGTGTCGTACCTGGCTGTGAGTTAACATAGGTGAAATCTCCTTAGTTGCTGTGCGCGCTAACCGAGTCACTTATCGTTCTCGTCGTGTGTGGTAATGTGAATCTCTTCCGGCGCGTTTTGCATCTGCTTCATCACCTGATTATATTCTGCGCCAACCATCAAGCCGACCACTTCATTCTCATTGGTGTCGCTGATGCGTACTTCACCAGCTTTGCTGCCACGGCGCATGACAATCACGCGGTCTGCTACCGCGAAGACATCCTGCATGTTGTGACTGATGAGGAGAACGGGAACGCCTTGATTGCGCAGTGTGCGGATTAGTTCTAGCACTTTGAGTTGCTCTGGAACGCCGAGCGCGGCGGTTGGCTCGTCCATAATCATTAAATGGGCGTTCCAGTAGACAGCGCGGGCAATTGAGACGGCCTGGCGCTGACCGCCGGAAAGCTGGCGAATGGGACTGCGCAACTCAGGGATGCGGATATCAAGTTGATTGAGTACCTGGCGCGACTCGCGCAGCATATAGGGACGGTCAAGCACTCTGAGAAGGCCGAGTTGATGGCGCATTTTCTCCCGACCCAGGAAGATGTTTGCGCTGGCATCGAGGTTTTCGCACAATGCAAGGTCCTGGTAGATAGTTTCGATGCCGCGCCGCCGGGCTTCTAACGGGGTAGTGAAGGACACGACTTCGCCATTGAGAAGAATGTGGCCGCCATCGGGTTTATAGGCGCCAGAGATCATTTTGATGAGCGTTGACTTTCCCGCTCCGTTGTCGCCGAGGAGTCCAACCACTTCGCCGGAGTGAATGTCGAGGCTGACGTGATCTACGGCAATCAGGCCACCGAAGCGTTTAAAGAGATTTTTGACTTGTAAGATTGGTTGAGTACCGGCCATGATGTGTTTCTCCTGTTCTCACTAGCTGCGCTAGACCAGCTTTTTCTTGGCCTGATCGACCAGAACGGCCAGGATAATTACTGCGCCCACGGCGATGAACTGCCAGAACGGATTAATGCTCAGAAAGATGAGGCCATTCTGGATAATGGAGATAATGAGCGCGCCAATCACGGTGCCGAGGATGGTTCCCTCTCCACCAAAGAGCGAAGCGCCTCCGATAATCACAGCCGCGATGGAGGTGAGCAAGAGCGGATCACCTACGTCAGCGGCCCCGTTGCTGAAGCGCAAGGTGTACAGCACGCCGGCGAGGGAAGCAAGGAGGGCCGAGAGCATGTAGATTAGAATAGTATGGCGAACCACGGGGATACCGGCACGCCGCGAAGCCTCTTCACTTCCCCCAACCGCATAGGTATGTCTTCCAAAACGGGTCTGAGAGAGCAGCCAGGCGCAAATAAGGGTGACAACCACCAGGAAAATCAAGGGAAGAGGAAGTAGTTGAACAATCTGGCTGGGTCGCACTCCATCCAGATTTGAGGGGAGGCGGAAAAAGCTGTAGCGTCCATCGGGCAGCAGATACAGCAGGTATCCGTTGCCAAGCTGGCCGATGCTGTTCGTTTGTATGCTCACAGGCTGCCCACCGGAGAGAATAAAGCCCGCGCCACGAGCAATGCCGTACATGCCGAGTGTGACAATGAAGGGTGGCACACGCAGTCGAGATATAATCAGGCCGTTTATCAGACCAGGAATAAGGCCAACGCCCAGACCAGCGCCCAGGCCGGCCAGCACCACAACGAATAGTGGCGCGCTGCTCCCTAAACTGCTCATGACCAGGGCTGCGGCAACCGAGGCAAGGCCCATTACAAAGCCGACTGAGAGATCGATGCCTCCTGAAAGAATGACAAACGTTTCCCCCAGCGCCATAATCAGCACCAGGGACATATCCGCCCCGATAGTTTGAAAGTTAAAGAGGTTGAGAAAGCCTTGTCCGGTAATCGAAAAGAAGATAATCAGTATAATCAGAAATAGCCACGACCACCCCCTGCTTACAATATCAAGTGGCCTCAAAGGTGTCTTCCCTGACACGTCCTGATTTGTGTCAGGAGTAGCTACATCGGATACTTTCATAGATCGCTCCTTTGCCGGTGGCTTTTTGCCACCGGCAAGTCAGGTTAACTAGCTACTCTTATAAATGGCGGCCTGTGAAGCCGGGTCGTTCACATTGGTCTTGTCGATGACGACGTAACCGGTGGCGAAGCGCTTCTGAATAGAACTGGTTTTGCCCGTGAGCGCGTACACGCCATATTGCACGGCGGTGCTGCCCATGGTGGCCGGTTCCTGGGCAATGACGAGATCGACCGCGCCGTTATTGAGGTCGTTGATGGCCTCTTGAGGCGCGTCAAAATTAGCGATCTTGATCTGCCCTTGCTTGTTGGCGTTCTTGACGGCCTGGGCTGCTCCCTCTGCGCTGAACAGGTTGGTGCCGAAGATGCCGTTGACCTGCGATCCCTTACTACTGGACAACAACGCCGATATTTGCTGCGAAGCGGTCGCGGCGCTATCGTTGTCGTAGTTGAAGCCAACGAGCGTTACTGCTCCATTGGTCGCTTGAATCGCTTGAATGCATCCCTGTTGCCTTTGATCGGTTGTGCTGATGCCGGGAGTCACATTCTCAATGAATATGCCTCCTTTGTTGCCGATAGCTTTGATGAGGGCCTGCCCCGCGATCACTCCTCCCTGAACATTATCGGAGCCGACGTAGGACAACGGGAAGGTAACTGGACCACTGGTATAGTCACCATTGCCGATGAAGGTATCGACGGAAATGACCTTGATGCCGGCGTTGTTGGCGTTCTGCAATGGCGCGATCATGGCCTGTTTATCGGTGGCGGCGATGATCATCACGTCAACCTTCTTAGCGATGTAGGCATTGACGATAGGCGCCTGGAGAGTGGCGCTGAACTGAGCAGGACCATCAACGAGCAGCTTGACCCCCAACTTATCGGCCATGGCCTGCGCGCCTTTCTGCATTGTGACATAGAATGGGTCGCCCTTGACGACTACGATCAGGACGAAGGTGTATTTTGTGGAGCCAGTACCGGTGGTTGGAGTGCTTCCTGTTGAGGTAGCGCTGCCACACGCGGCTAGAAAGCTACTGCCGGCCAGAACTGCTGCTGAGCCCGCGAGAAATTTACGGCGGCTAAGGGAGGGGATTCCGATTTCCGGGTCTTCCATTTCAAGTTCCTCCTTGAAAATAGTATAAACCAACGACGTTTGTGAGGTACGACTGCTATTCTACGACGACACCAGTTAACACCTCCCTTCTACTGTGAAGGAGAATTCAAGCCATCGGAAAAAGAGGATGCGCACTCACCTCCTTCTTTAAGATGTGATTGAAATTGATTGAAATTGATTAGTAGTAATTGTAAACAACTTTATAACATTTGTCAAGGGCAGAAAAAAAGCATAACTGGAAGAGATAGATGTGTATTTGTATTTTCTTCTGGAGATGTTATAATCAATACTAATCAAGTTTGATACTCTATGAAGAGTGAGCAAAAAACAGGAGTTCTCTATGACGGAAGGCGCATTGGATGGTATATCGATGAGTATTCTCGACACTGAAACGTCAGGAGACGAAGAAGGACGGGCGTTTCTTGCCGTTGAACGGCGCATGAACATGGTGAAGGCTGTCAATACGCATAAATCGGCCACGGTCGCCGAACTCGCGGATTGGTTAGAGACCTCGCCGGCAACAGTGCGGCGGGACCTGACCTGGCTTGATAAGCAAGGTTTAATTTCGCGTACCCGGGGGGGAGCTATAGCTATCGATTATCCATCACAAACGCTCTTGCGCAGGTCTGTTCCGGCGTATGAACAGCGATTGAATGAGTATATAGAAGAGAAGCAGGCCATCGGGCAGTGCGCGGCTGAGCATATTCAAGATGGAGAAACGATCATACTTGATGCTAGCTCAACGAACCATTATATACTTCCTTTTCTGGCGAAGAAACGGGACCTGACAGTCATCACCAATTCTTTATATATAAGCAAGGAGTTGATGGCGATAGGGGAGATGAACCCCACTCTGACCGTTATTTGTTCGGGTGGGACGCTATTCATGCGTTCCTATTCGTTTATCGGTATGATTGCTGAACAGGCGCTGAGCCAATTTTACGTGGACAAGGCCTTTATCGGTCTGCGTGGAATTTCTTTGCACCACGGGCTGACAAGTCCATTTCCAGAAGAGATTCCGGTCAAGCGCCAGATGATAAAGTGCGCGCGCCAGGTTTATATTCTGGCCGATCATACAAAATTCAATCTTACACTCGCCAGCCTGATTGCGCCCCTGAACGTCGTGCATACGCTGATTACCGATGCGCACATCTCTCCCGAAATTGCTCGTCAAATGAGAGCTACTATACCTCACGTGATCGTAGCGCCACTTGTAGAGGGCGTTGAGAAGGTGTGATATCCGTAGTGGACTGTCAATCTCCATGTGACGAATAAAGAGCCGTGTCATCCTGAGCGAAGCGAAGGATCTCCCGTCCGGCTGAGATCCTTCGCTTCGCTCAGGATGACACGGCGAGACGAGGGATAACAGGCTCTTCATCAGTCAGGGCTCTCAATCCTTCAGAGTGAATGTAGGGACGCGATGAATCGCGTGCCTACAGGTTGCAGGAGGGGCGAGACGGACGCGATGAATCGCGTCCTTCCAGGTTGCAGGAGGGGCGAGACGGACGCGATGAATCGCGTCCCTACAGCTTCTCCACATGTTTCACCTGGAAGGATGCAGACCCCAGTCAGATGAGGGATGACAGTCCGGTAGTCATTTAGAACGGGGCGTCTCCGGTTTCTTCAAAGAAGCGTTCGACTTCGCGGATGCTGTAGACACGGCGGGCCGGGGGGAGGGCGTTGATGACGAGCTTGCCGTAGCTTTTACTGTGCAGGCGCGTGTCGAGGATGGCCATGACGCCGCGGTCTTCGTGCGAGCGCAGCAGGCGTCCCAGACCCTGTTTGAGGCGCAGCACGGCCTGGGGCAGCACGTAGGAGCCGAACCAATTTTCGCCGTTTTTTTTCATGAGGGCGACACGCGCTTCCTGGACGGGATCGTCGGGCGGGTCAAAGGGCATTTTGTCGATGACCACCAGCGACAGGGCTTCCCCGGCGATATCGACGCCTTCCCAGAAGCTTTTGAGGCCGAAGAGTACCGCGCCTTCGGCTGCGCGGAACTCGCGCACCAGTTCCAGGCGCGTCATGCCGCGATCTTCCTGGCTGAGCAGGCGGAAATGGTCGCGTGAGTTCAAACGCATGAGAAATTCCTGGTAGACATCGTTGAGCATCCGGCGGCTGGAGAAGAGCAGGAAGGCGCGCCCGCGTGACGCTCGCACGAGGTTGAGCATTTCGCCTGCCATAGCCTTCATATAGCCAACGTAGGCTTCACTGTCGCCATAGGCGGGTGGGGGTAAGTGGCGGGGCAGGTAGAGCAGGGCGTTGTGTTCGTAGTCGAAGGTGAGTGGGAGCATATTTTCCAGGATGTCGGGGTAAGTGGCGCTGTCGAGGCCGACACGCGAGCGGAAGTAGGTGAAGGCGGAGCCGCGCTCTTCGGGCTTGCGCGTGCCGGCTGCGATGGTTGCCAGGGTGGCGGAGGTGGAGATGACGTGCGTCCGGTCAAAGAGGTGTTTTTTGAGCCACTGCGTGACATCGAGGGGAGCGGCTGACACTTCGAGGGGCGAGATATTGCGGTTGCGCCCGGCCAGTGGGACGCGCTCGACATAATAGACGTACTTTTCGGGCTTGTCCACAGAGAAGACGGCGCGAATGCTGGAGGCCAGCGTGCGCGTGCGGTTGATGAGCCGGTTATAGAGGATATTCTCTTTTTCAACGATAAAGTGCGGCTGCTCCTTTTCCAGGGAGTTTGCCAGTTTGTCGATGGCGCTTGCCAGCGTCAGCCCTTCTTCGAGGGGGCCGCGCAGGTTGGCGCGTCCCTTCGCGCCGGGGTCAGCGACGCTTGCCAGCCTGTCCCAGGCCAGGATCAGTTTGGCTTTCACCTCCTGTTGCAATTCGGGGGAGCTATTGGTTTGCAGGCGTTTCTGGGCCAACAGGGCGTACACCTGGGGCTGGCTGGCGGTGATGGTGAAGGCGCGGGTGGCTTCTTCTTCCAGGTGGTGGGCTTCGTCGATGATGATGACCTCGCGTTGCGGCAGCACGAAGCCGCCGGAGGCGGCATCCAGCAGGAGCAGGGTATGATTGACGACAATAACCTGGGACATCTCGGCCTTGTCCTTCATGTTGCGCACGTAGCACTGTTTGAAGTATTTGCACTCGTTCCAGGTGCATTGATCGCGATCAGCGTTGACGCGGTGCAGCAGTTCGCCTGGCACGGGGAAGCCCAGCGCCTCGAAATCGCCGGGAATGGTCAGTTCAAACTCCTGCACGACGCGCAGCAGGCGGGAGAAGTCGGCGCTTTTGTTGGCCCATGATCCTTCGTCGCGCACCTCAAACAGGCGGTCGAGGCAGATATAGTTGCCTACGCCTTTGACGAGGGCGGCATCGAAATGCTGCACGTTTTTCTGCACGAAAGGGATGTCTTTGTAGAATAACTGCTCCTGCAAGGCTTTGTTGGCGGTGCTGATGATCGCGCCCCGGCCAGAGCGCACGATGGGGAGCAGGTAGGCGAGCGACTTTCCCGTTCCAGTTCCGGCTTCGATCACGGCATGTTTTTCTTCTATTAGTGCTCTGGCGACCACCTGCGCCATTTCAATCTGCGCGTCGCGCTCTTCGTATCCATCCAGTTGTTTTGATAATATGCCATGCTGTCGCAGGTCATGGGTGACGGTATTTCCCAGGTCGGTAATGCTGCCAGTGGAGAAACGCCGGGTCGGGGGACGCGGCTCTTCAAGCGCGGGTGCGGATGCCGGTTCGTGATGGCCAGGCGGTTCGTCCACTAATGCGGGTTCGGGGATGGTATGCGACGGCAGAGATGGCGCTGGTGAAGCGGGTATATCCTGTGAAACAGGCCCGCCGAAGCCCATGAGGGCGCGTAAATATTCGCTGGAAAATGCCAGAGGGCGCGGGTAGCGCTCACCGGGGTTGAAGGCGAGCGACTTGAGCAATACCTGTTCAACGGCTGGCGAGATGGCGCTGTTCAGGCTGCGCGGCGAGGGCAGTGGCTCGTTTTGCTGTTGTGGTAAGAGTGTTTCGCGGCCGGTTGCGCTGTAGGGGCGGCGTCCGCAGAGCCATTCGTAGACCATGATGCCCAGGGAGTACTGGTCGCTGGCCGGGCCGGGATTGCCTTGCAGGGCTTCGGGAGCCGTGTAGGGCAGGGCGTCCGGGTCATGCATGTATGCTAGCGGTGGCAGGGGCGAGAAACCCGCAAGCAGGAATTGTTTGCTTTCATCGATGAGGATGCTGGCGGGGTGGAGATGATGGTGATAGATGCGCGAGGCGTGCGCGTATTGCAGGGCGTCGGCGATGGGCGAGAGCGCTCGTTTGACTTCATCGGGCATTGCGGGTTGACCCTGGGGAAAGCACTCGAGAATGCTCTTGTCTGAAACATATTGTGTGACCAGGTAGCCCCGCGTGGCCGGCTGCTCGTCGTTGGGCAGCAGGCCGTAGTCGAGGGTTTCGGCGATGTTGCGATGCTTCAGTTTTTTGAGAGATTTCGCGCGCGCGAGAAAAGTTTCCCTCTCCTCATCTGTAGCCAGTGGAGTATGGTAGACGTGTATGGTGCTGTAATTTTTGGCGCGTCCCTGCTGTTTGCCCAGATAGACGGTCTCGAACGGGCTGTCGCGCAGCAGGCGTATAATGGCGAATGGCCCGATTTGTAGCGGCGTGACATCTCCCATGCGCTGGCTCTCTTCCCCGGAATGTGAACGGATGTTTGTGCTGTATGAGAGTATAACACACCTGGTAAGAGGCGTCACGGGGGATTTTTATCCTACGAAGAATCGCCACATCCTCTTGACAGCTTGCTTGCTTGTCAGTATACTATATTCTATAGCGAATAAGTGAGCGCTTCCTCGACCGTTCTCCTCGTGTGTGCTTCTAAAGGAGCTTACCTCTATGGCTTTTCCCTCATTTTTGCGCTGGCTGTTTGCCACGTCTGCGGGCGATGGAGCGGCGTCTGGAGACGCCTCCAGCATTCAGGAACAGATTAACTCTACGTATATGGCCTCGTCTCCCACTCAAGAGGATTGGTACTGGGGAAGGTTGGCGACAGGTGGAGAGGAAGACTATTACTGGCGGAGGTTAAGTGATAACTGGCTACAAAAGGATGTGATTCCTTCGACGTACCTGGAGCTGCATAATAGCTGTTATGAAGCTTACAATGCGAATCCGCTGGCGAGCGCGGTGATTGAGATTACTACCAGCTTTGTGCTGGGCAAGGGTGTGGTGGTGGCGGCGCGCGAGCCTGTTACGCAGGATGTGCTGATGGATTTCTGGCACGATTCCGATAATCACATGGAGACGCGCGTTTACGCGCTGTGTACCGAGTTGTCGCTGTATGGAGAGCAGTTTATCCGGTTCTTTGTCAGTCCTTATGATGGGCGGGTCAAGATTCGCCAGATCGACCCTTCGCTTATAGACCAGATCGAGACAGACCAGGAGGATATTGAGACGGAGTTGCGTTTCCACCGGCGGCCTGTTGGTCCGAGCGCGACACTGCCGGGCGATCCCGCGCCGGTGACGCCGGGCGACCAGCATAACTTCGAGGGCGAGTGGTTGCAGGCGGGCAAAGAGGTTGCGCACTTTGCCATCAACAAGGTTTCCAACGCCAAACGCGGCAAAAGTGACCTGGCTACGCTACTGCCCTGGCTGCGCCGGTACAAGGACTGGTTGACCGACCGCGTGAGGATCAATAAATACAAGGGCGCGTTTTTGTGGGACGTGCAATTGAACGGGGCGGACCGCAAGGCCATCGAGCGCAAGAAGGCCGAATATGCCTACCCGCCCGAACCAGGCAGCGTGATTATTCATAACGAGGCGGAGCAGTGGTCAGCCGTTAAGCCAGAGATCAACGCCAGCGAAGCCGCCGAGGATGGACGCGCCATAAAATTGATGATTGCGGTTGGCGCGCAACTGCCAGAACACTACCTGAGCGATGGCAATTATGGCAATCGCGCCACCGCTGCTGAAATGGGTCTGCCTACCTTCCTCAAGTTCCAACGCCGCCAGTTTGTGATGCGCGCCATGCTGCGCGCTATTCTCGATCGCGTGCTGAGCGAGGCGCGCAAGGCTGGCAGGCTGGCGGCGGAGATTGATACGCACTATGACATTCTCTTCCCGGAGATCGATGTGGCCGATCACCAGACGCTTGCCAGCGCCGCGCAGATGCTCGTCTCGGCCCTGGCCTCTGCGAAGGCGCAGGGGTGGGTCAGCGATGAAACAGCGATGCGCCTGTTGTTCCAGTTTGCCGGCGAAGAAATCGACACCAGCGAGGAACAGGCGCGCATACGAAAGGAGTTTGATGATGCCACTCGACGCTCGTAAAACGCAGCATATTCTCAATATCGTGCCGAAGACCTTTGCGGGACGACAGCGCACGGTTGTCTTTGTTACGCTGGCAGGTGGGGCGTATAGTTACAGCGCTGTGCAGGTTATCATGCGCCCGGAAGAGGTCATTGATCCGCAGATTTATGATGCCAGCGGACAGGCTCCCCTGCGCACTATTGACATGTTGATGATTGCCCCGCTGGGAACCAACTTTACAGGCGTGGTTTATGTAGCCGATACCACTACTGCTACCTCTTCGGCAGTTGCTGCCGCGCCTAAATACGAGATCATCGAGGCGCTGCCCGCCGGCGTCGTTCCCGGTGGTACGCATGTGCGCGCCCTGCTGCGACGGCTGCGTTAGTTTGAACACTACGAAAGGATACAATTCCATGTCACAATTGCTGGTTGAAGAACAGGATACCGCCCGGCGTCTCAATAGCTGGATTACAGTGCTGGAGGAACGTATTGTGGTCCTGTTGCAGGGCAATAACCCTGAGACGTTGAAGCCTGTCGAACGCGAACAGGCTGCCAGCCGCCACCTCGCGATGCTGCTGCGCCTGCTGCAAATGCGCCAGAAATTCGCGCAACCTGAGCCGTCGCCGGGCGAGCAGGCGTTTTTGGCTGCGCTTTTCAGGAGCGACGACGAGTGAGTTGTAAGGGAGTGTATGGTGATGCTCCAGAAGTGGGCTAGGCGACGTGAGTTCGGGCTGTGTAACTAAGTGGCACCGGAGATCCTTCGCTGCGCTCAGGATGACAGGTCAGAGAATTGTCATCCTGAGCGCAGCGAAGGGTCTGACTTGTTGGGTACTGCAAACCTTATAATAGCTACTCCACGCTGCAAATCAGGCCGTAGCCCTGGGATGCAGCTTTCTGGATGGCTGCAAGCAGCCCGGTTGCATGGGTGGGCAGGACTTCGTCAACCAGGCGAAAGGAGGAGGGCAGAGCGTAATGCTGGTAGCGAAAGGTGATGTAATCTTCTTCGGCTTCCGACTGGTCGGGCGCGAGGATACCTTCCAGGCAGGTTGCCAGCATGGCGACTTCGTCGGGGGTGAGGTAGCCTACAAATGCGCCGAATGGCTCGCCTGCTTCAAAGCCAAAGGGCATGGAGCGACGCCCGCAGGCCAGGAACTCGAAGAGAGCCATGGCGCGCACAGAGATGGCGGCCAGCCAGCCGCGCATATGTAAGAGGTTTGGCGTATTGCCAATGGGTATTCCACGCGCCGCCACGATGATTTCTATTTCCTCTTCGTCACCGGGAGGTGACGGTTTGGGGGTCATCGGTGGGACAGGAGATGGCGCGCCGCTTTCTTCTGCTTCGCCAGGCTCAATCTGTACCCATGCAACGCGTTCGCCTTCGTCTGGCTGCTCGCGAAGCTCCTGCGCCAGTTCGCTCAGGCCGACCTCCTGCAGGAGTGAGACAACTTCGCTGCGCGCGACGGTGTCTTCTTCTCTACTCGGCTGCTGTGTTCTGACCTGAGCCGGTGAAACGTTTGTGGGTGGTTGTTCTGACCGGGCATGTGTTCCCCAGGGCAAGCAATAGCTTTCGACAACCGCGCCCCACACGGAGCGCAGCGCGCCGGATTGCTGGTAGAGTTGTGGCGCGTGTTTATACAGGTAGCGATCGCTGAGGGCGGTAAAGTGTTCGGCGGAACAAAGCTTGTGGTACTCGCGGCGACTATAGGGGCCGCGTGGCAACGTCTGGGCGAAGGCGCGCGCGCGCGGCCAGACACGCAGGCGTTGCACCGTCTCCGGCAAAAACCGCTCCTCAAATGCGCAGCGCGTCTGCTCGAAAAGCTGCTGGACAGCGCCGTCTTCGCCCTCAATCAGCCACTCCTCAAAAGCAGGCATTACGCGCTCAGTGTAAACTTCCCAATTAAAAGCATGTAGTTGTACAACCATATATCCTCAGCATAGCGTGTCACGACAATTCTTCGGGCGCTTGTTTTACCGTCTGCCCTTTGTGATTGTGCTGTTTTCGCATAGCCCGCAGGTAGAGATCACTTACTACCGTCATACCGGCGGAAAGTTCGCCGGTGATTGGTTGCGGGAATGCTATTTGTTCACCGGTAGCGCGTAGCCCATTGCGCCTGAGCCTTTTGCGCGTTCCCGGGTATGATGAATCAAACGGCTGGTTCGCGCTTGCGAATGGGTTGCCAGGAGGCGCGGGGCTGATTGTTTGTCCAGGTTGATTTTCTTTGTGTTCTGACTGTACTTTAGGAATAAGCGGTGGCGTTGTAGGGATAGCCGGCTGATTTTGCGCTTCCCCCACCCCCGGCAGCCAGGCATCAGATTGGGATACAGGTCCGCTGTGTTGCGTGTTTCCAGCGTTCCATGCGGGGATGACGGGTGGAGTGGGAAAGGATTCATAGCTCTGGCTTTGTGTCAGCCCTGAGTAGCCATTGGTTGAGAGTGCAAGGGGTGGCGCACTGTTGGGCATGGTGTTGAGCGTGTTGAATATGCCATAGCCCTGTTGATGTTGAATAGAGGGCGGAACCGGCAGGCTGCTTGTTGGTGTGCGAGTCCAGGGGGCTGCACCGCTGGGAGGCACCTTTGGCGAAGGTATGGGTACCAGCCGCTTGCGTAACAAGATGCGAGCCGGTATGGAGAGCAATGCCAGCAGGGCGAGCACGCCGGGGCCAATCAGGATGAATGGCAGGATATTAGCGAAAGGGTTGGCCCCTTGACTTGATGGATCGCTCGATTTGTTTGCGGGGGTTGATGAGCCACCGGAGCCCTGGTTTGTGCCTGTTCCTTGAGTATTCGTGCCGGTTGGCGTTGCGCCGCTGGTTGGTGACGCGCCTGGTGAAGCTGTAACAGTGGGCGATGTTTTAGCCCCAACGGTCGAGGTGGATGTTGGTGACGGAAAAATATTACGGGTGGCGCTGGGTGATGGCGCGGGCGTAGTTGTGGTGGTAGGAGAAGGTGTGCTCGTTACAGTCGGTGAAGGCGAAGGCGTGGTGGTGATGGTAGGGGAAGGCGTGATGGTGACGGTAGGCGAGGGTGTAGTAGTGATGGTAGGAGAAGGCGTGGCGGTGACGGTAGGCGAGGGTGTAGTGGTGTCGGTAGGTGTGACAGCAAGCGGCGTTTGAGCATTATGATACCCGTTTCCCACACTGGCATGGGCAGCAGTCCTGAAGAATACTATGAACACCAAAGAGAGACAGGCCAACGCGAGCGCGAGCGCGCCAGCAATATAGGGAATTATAGCGTTACCGGTGCCTGGAGATGGCCCGCGACCGGGGCGATTGCGCCCATTGGGACCAGGGCGATTGCAAGGGTCGCCCATACAATACACACGCTTCGCCTGCCCACCTGGTGCTATTGTAGGAGCGCTCCTCACGGTCGCTCTGGAAACTTCCCGGTGATTTCTTGTGCGCATATTTTACGTGGATGTAGGGACGCGATAAAGCGAATGGATGCGGTTAAGCACGTCCCTACTGGCTCCTCTCGTCCTTGAATGGTCTCGGCGCGGCGAACAAACCGGCCTGGGCCTTGCGTCGCATGGCATCCAGAGTCGGGTCGGCAGGGGCTGCTATGGTTGGATGTGCATTCCCTCCGGTTCCTGGCGCGATGCCGCCGGATGACGATTTGGTTAGCCAGGCCGGTGGCTGCGGAGACTGGGAAATGGAAGACATCAGGTTCGGGTTTCCAGCAGACGCTATTGCATTGCCGTTTCCCGCTACTGTTCCGGCTCCTACTGGTACAGGCATGGCTGGCACATTGTTTGCCTGTGGCGAAAACATAGCGGGCGTGGAAGCTGGATTGTATAGTGGATACGATGCGACGTTGGGATTGCCAGGCAGGTTGTTATTCAAAGGAGGCGGCATAGCTCCATTGTTCATGAAAACGCCCTGTGGATTTGCCCATAGAACCTGTCCGGGGGAGCTATTGGGCATTCTGGGTGGCATACTTCTGGCCGGAGCGCGGGCCGCTTTTTGCCTGCGACGTATCAACAAGGCTACTACCACGCTTAATAGAAGCGCCCCAAACAAGATGACGAGGCCGCCTATGAGCA
>DAHVFL010000240.1 GCA_027316975.1 Chloroflexota bacterium
CCCACATCCTCTCCGCACCTCCCGCGTCCCTACAACGTGCCGGACGCATTGATTACGATTGTTACTCGTCCAATCCGACGTAAAAGGGATGGCGGCGGGTGGCAAGTTTCGCGCCCAACCAGCCAAATAGGCCACCAATGAGGGCTACCAGCACGAGAATGATGAGCGCGGTAATTAAACCGCCGCCGATCTTCAGGGGATTGCTGCTGAAACCCGAATTGATCCTGCCGGGATAGTTCGGGAAATACTGGACGATGAAGCCGATAATCTGCGCGATGGCGCTGGCTACAAAACCGCTGAAGAAGCCGAATTTACGAGCTACCGCTAATTTGCCGGTAATGAACCCGGCTATACAGTAGATAATAAGCCCGATCACGCCTGTCAGTACCCAAAGCCCGAACACGGCTGAGGCCACGTTGAGTGGCATCTGGCTGGGACGGTTGGCATAGCTCGCGGCCTGCTGGTAGAGAGGCGCATTTACCACTGTGAACACGATGTTCAAAATGCCAACAAGGATACCCGCCACCAGGCTAATACTCAGCATTTTGCGCGCGCCTCCTGCCGGCAACGAGGGCTGAGCCGGTTGATAGCGCTGGTGCATAGGCCATCTGGGACGAGGTGTTTCGGACACAGTATCGGCACCATTGTCAAATGGGCTGTGCGCGCGTTTTTGTGGTGGTCGAAGCGGGTATTCCGAATTCGCGTCTCTCATGCATCTTTTCCTTTACTGACCGGGCTTGATAGTGGTAAAAACAGATGAATAGGTATTGATAAATTGCCAGTTGCTTACCGGCCAGTAGATCATGACCGCTTTGCCAATTATATAACTTTTTGGCACAAACCCCCAGTCCCGCGAATCGTCACTGAACTGGCGATTGTCACCCATCACAAAGTAGTTATTTGGCGGCACGACCCACTGGCGTCCCTCCATATTAAACGGCACTTTGACATATGGCTCTTGTAGCACCACCCCATCTACCTGTACGGTAGAACTCGTGGTTACAATAGTATCCCCTGGCAAACCAATTACGCGCTTGATGAGGTCTTTTGTAGTATCAACCGGCCAGCTAAAAACGATCACGTCTCCCCGCGCCGGGGGCTGGAAGAGATACGCCTGTTTATTGACCAGCACGTACTGGCTATTATGCAGGCTGGACTCCATACTGGTGCCGTCAACCTGGTAGTTTTGAATGGTGAAGCGGATTACCAGGAAAATGACCAGGGTCAGCGCAAGTGTTTCAACTATCTCGCGCGCCAGGTGTGATGATTTGTTCAAATCAAACCTCGTTGACTAACTGCCAGGGCAGGGACACGCCCTGGTTACGTATATTCGCGAATACCGGGGAAAAGGTGTTGATCCATTCCCAGTTGCGTAAAGGCCAGTAGACTGCGACGGCCTTCCCGACAATATAACTCCGGTTGAGCGGACCCCACGTTCGTGAATCGAGACTATTATCGCGATAGTCTCCCATTACAAAAAACTCACCAGGTCCCAACTTCCACGTATCACTGGTGTAGTTAAAGGGCGTCGAGATATATGGCTCGCGCAGTGTTTGCCCGTTTACGATCACTGCGTCGCTGGTGGTCTTGATGGTATCACCAGGTATGCCAATGATACGTTTGATAAAGTCTTTTGTTGTATCCAGTGGGTAGTGAAAGACGATCACATCCCCACGCTGCGGCTCGTGAAAGAGATAGACTACCTTATTCACCAGCACATATTCATTCGTGTGCAGTCCAGGCTCCATACTCGCCCCATCCACGCGAAAACTTTGAGCGGCCAGGCGGATCACCAGGAAGATCAGCAGGGTGAAGGCAATGGTCTCGATCAGTTCCCGGATCAGACGAGTTCGTTTCTCTGACAACTTTGGCAGTCCTTGTGTGTCTAAATTTGTATCACCTTGCACATTATAACGATTAGCGTCCAAAGGGACAAGCATATAACCCGTGTGGGTGATGGGAACCAGGGCAGAGGCTCTGCCCCGCCCTGGAAAATAAAGGGAATAAAATGCTTGCATAGTGTGTTAGAATATGTGTATGACATCAAAAAAGGATTGTATCGCTTCGGTGAGAAATGGTTTCTTCGAGCGTCAATGCGTATGAGAGATGTCGAAACAGGAGCATACTCGAATGAGATTGTATGTAGGGGGACTCCCCTATCAAACCACCGAGCAAGATTTGATTGACCTATTCTCGCAGGGCGGCGAAGTCGCTTCTGCAGTCGTTATCACTGATCGTGATACCGGGCGCAGCAAAGGCTTCGGCTTTGTCGAAATGAACAATGACCAGGAGGCGCGTTCTGCCATTGACCGTCTGAATGGGACCGTCATGGGCGAACGCACCATCACCGTCAACGAGGCGCGCGAGCGCCAGTCCGGTGGCGGCGGTAGCCGGGGCGGCTTCGGCGGCGGACGTGACCGTGATCGTCGCTCAGGCGGCGGCGGTTATAACCGCGGTGGACGCTACTAAATTCCGCTCTTACTCAGCGCGGAACAGCATCCAGGCTAGACCATAAACCCAGGAGGCGAGCATATATTGCTCGCCTCCTGTTTTTTATTTCCCCCTCTTTGTCGCGTTTTTACAATAATTTCCGAGCATCGCATGGTATCATACATCGTACTGGTATGGTGTTGTGCCATAATAGCTAACGATTTGCACAAAGCGCCTTGCCGCCGGAGGCGGCAAGTTGAAGGAGGAGTGTCTGCGGGCCGGTCGCCGCAGGCGACCGGCCCGCAGACACTCCTCCTTCTTTTGAACCGCGTTAGCCAGAAGTTCCACACAAGGAGAGGATATCATGAATCGCTACATGCAGGAGAAATGGCCCTGGATTGAAGGAACACACGGGATGCGTACAGCGTTATTAGATACTCTGAACGACGCCGACCTCGTTTTTAGCCCCGGAGGACAGAATATGACGTTTGGAGCCTTATGCCGTGAAATGGGTGAAGTCGAGCATTCTTACACTGAGTCATTGAAAACCTTCAAGCAGGACTGGTCATACCGCAACCAGGAAGCTGGTCTGGAGAGCAGTGTTGCGCGACTCAAGACGTGGTTTCAAGCGTTGGACGAGGAAATGAAAGCGGTAGTTTCTGCTTTATCGGACGAGGATTTGAAGAAGACGGTGAATCGCAACGGCTTTGAGATGCCAGTCGATCTCCAACTCGATGTCTATCTCCAGGCGCTGCTGATTTTTCTGGGCAAAGCTACTGTTTTCCTCAAGGCTATGAATAAGCCACTGCCTGAGAATTTTCAAGAATATATCGGGTAGGTAAAGGGCAAGCGAAAAGAGGGAGCATAGCAGCAGGACGCGCGCGTCCCGCTGCTATGCTCCCTCTTTTCGCTTGCCCTTTACCTTCTTTGTTCGCTGTGTATGCTTTAATTGGAGGAACGTGATCGTGCCAAATTTCAGCACTCTCTTACAAAAGAAACATACACACAGAAGATATTTTGCAACTCTTATTATACTTGCTCTAACACTGACGGCTTTGATCTGGCCCGCTCGTATAGCCACATTAGCATTGCGCGAGCAGCAGGCTCAACTTATTACCACTCAAGCCGCGAGCCAACCTTACAACGTTGATTTACTTTTTGCTGCTTCGTATAGTCAAAAAGAGCAACCCTACGGCCCTCTCGTTGTCTATCGCGCAGTTGGCGGTGATTTACGGGACGTTGTGCCGGTTATGGCCGTACAACGTAGTTCAGCGCTACAAACCCCCCTGGTGTTTCCATCACCCGATGGCCGCTATGTGGCAGTATTACAGCCGCTCAGGACGGGTTATGCCTCTAATCTCAATGGCGCGGCATTGAGCGTTTTCTCAACTGATGGGCAGCCGCTCGCCCCTGTAGGCAGCCGCTCGCCCCTGTTGAACGGTACCGGCTCGCTCGCAGGTGGCAGGATGCTGGCCCTGCATGTCGCATCTGTCGATCAGGTGATCTGGTCGCTCGATAGTCGTTATGTGTATTACCATAGTGGCGCGACCGGCCAGCAATTGCTTGCGTTGCAAACAACTCGTACAAGTTCGCAACTCAATGTGAGCGGATATGATGAGATTCACCGTGTTGACATGGCCGGACAGGATGTGACGCTCTACCACCAGCCGACAGGGCAGAATTCGCTGCGCCTGGTCGGGCTGGACCGCGCGGGGAGTCTCATCCTGGCGCTGGCGCGCCCGCGTATGCCCGTCGCATTATTGCGCCTTGCCACCAACGCGGCCAATGTTTCTCCATCACTGTTCTTGACGCTGCCGCCCGATATTTTACCTGGCAACGTGCTGCGAATTGGCAGCGATGGCGCGTCCGTCGAGTGCGAGCGCGTCTTGAACTGGCAGCCCCTGCGCTCTATCACTATTCGCATCGCCTTCGCCTCCGGTTCAATCTCACGGGCGCAGCCACTTTTTGATACCAGCCGCTATGGACGCGCGCTCACTGCCCGGGCGCGTTCGGCAGATGGCGCTCTGCTGGCGATGTCACAGGTAATACGCGTGCGCGACGACCTGGCGGCGCAGGGCATCGAGAATGTACCCGCGCAAGAAAAGCTCTTGTTGGCCGGTGCGCGTACAGGCGCATTACAAGCCCTCATATTGCCATATGGAGGCCAGCTTGTACAGGTCTTTTGGACACAGCATAGCGCGTTTGAGCGCGTTCAACCAGTTCCGCGCGGTGTACTGGCCCAACTGCTGGCATTTCGCAAACGCCTGACCAATGGGCCATCCATGAACGCAAGTGTCTTTCAACAGGATGAATGGATGCTTGAGGGACACAATGGCCGGTTGAAAGATGCTCCCGCCCTTCCTTCGATGTGCTATGGCCTGTGTAGCTCCAACAATGGCGCGCCCCACGTTTCGGCGGCTATTTTGCACGGTGTGGCTTACACGGAAAGTAACTGGCACCAGTTCAATAGCCCCGATTACCAGGTAGGTGGTGAGCCGGTTGGGACTCCCATTAAAAGCTTCGACGGCGGCTGGGGAGAGTACCAGCAGACGTGGGGGATGCCGCCGCAATGTATCAGCGCCAACAACTGTCGCAGCGATGTCAACAAGGTGCAATATGATCAAAGTTATAACATCGGTGTCGGCATTGCCGCGCTCATCAAGAACTGGAATAGTACCGCAGGTGTCGCGTCCAGTAGTGACCCCAATAACCCGTACAAGGCCAACGACTGGTTCTTTGCTGTGTGGGCGTATAATGGCTCATTTGGCAATAATCCTGACGATGTGCCATCGTCCAACTATGCCCACTGGTATCCGGGTGCGCCGTTCTCCTCGATCTATGAAGAGTATGTCTGGTACTTTGCCGCGCACCCTCAATTTTATAGCAACGGCTGGACGGATAATTACATACCATCCCTGGGGCCATCATTGCTGCCCCCGCAGAACGATTTTAGCAACACTACTGATAGTTTTGTGAGCTGTGGAACCTGTACCATCCCCGACTGGACAAGCGGCAGCTATGACCGCGCATGGGTCGGTTATGGCGCGCCGGATACCCTGGCGAGCGTATTTACCGCGACCTTTGCGCAACTGGGGGGTGAAAGCGTGCTGGGTCTCCCCCGGGATAACGGCGGTGGCGCGCCCACTCATCGCTGGGGCAATGGCTGGACACAGGATTTCGGCGGCGGCTCTGACCTGCCGGGCGCGTTACTGCTAGCCGATGGCTCAACCACCCCCTACTGGGTGCATGGCGGCGTCTGGACGCAATATTTCGTCATCGACCGCGGCGCGGTCGGCTGTCACGGCTACCCGACCTCAAATCTCGCGCCATTCAGCGACCCCGGCCTGGGGAATGACACAATCCTGCGCCAGACGTTCCAACGCGGCTCCATCGAATGGGACGCCACTACCAACGCAGTAGTGAACGATGTGTGTGCGTAGGGGTCGCCCCGCCCATCATCTGTCATCCTGAGCGAAGCGAAGGATCTGCGTGCTGCCGGCGAGAGATCCTTCGCTTCGCTCAGGATGACAGCCCGTGGCGACCGGCGTGTTTCAATACACCTACGAGTGAAAGGCTTGCCCCCGCCCTGGCTTATAGCTTAAACGCTACCATTGCCGTATAATGAGGTGCCCCAGCGCGACAGCATGAACAATGTCGCCGCGACTGACGATGCCAACCAGCCTGCCCTCACACACTACCGGCACGCGCTTGATTTTACGCTCCGTAAGCAGGGTGGCAATCTCGCTGACGGGCGTCTCTTCAGCGACGGTCGTAACATCGCGGCTCATGATGTCGGCGACGCGCAGCCCGTCCGGGTCGAGCAACCCGTAACGGTTGACCTTGCTGATGATGTCTGCCTCGGTGACGATTCCTATCAGGTCGCCGCTCGCGTCAACTACGGGGAGTCCGCTAATACGAAACTGGTCGAGTAACTGCGCGGCTTCTTGCGCGCTGGCTTCGGGGTGAATGGTAATGACTTTGCGTGTCATAATGTCGCTTGCAATCATCTGCACACTCCTTTGGGCGCGGGTGAATGAACAACAGAGCAATATTGCTGGCTGTATGTATATCATACCATATAAATGCCAACTATCAGGAGATGCTATTCAACTTCAGTTGCGTTTTGCAAATCCTGTAACAAATTTATTACCCACCTCTCTGGCGATTCTAACTCTAGATACTGTCTATCTTCAAGAAAATCCACGATGGTAGCCGCTTGAGGGAACTCTTTTTTGAACTCGTTTGATAACCTATCAAGTAAGGTTCTTGCTAAAATGGTGGCATGTTGCCCTCGCAAGCAACGCTCATACCAATTTATAAGTTCTTCCTCTTTTACAATTCCCTTCACCCTGCTGAACCAACTTGTCTGGCTTAAAAGGATTTCGATGACTGATTTAGCTATTGACTGACAAACAATAACGATATTGTCACTCTCAATCTGGTCAACTATCCTCTCAGTCTTAACGGCATCTAGAGCAAGATGTTTTACCTGGATAGCTGGGCCGAAATTTGCCCACATATCCAATCCTCGGTCCGCTGCATTGGTGACGCCAACTCGATATACGTGAGCCTTTATTGTGTGTTCCATTCGTCCATTAGATAGGCCGAGCAGTATAGCGGCCAGGTCAGCAAATTCTACCAGTAAATCGTGTTTGCTTGCAGGGACTTGTACCGTTACTTGCGCATCTA
>DAHVFL010000241.1 GCA_027316975.1 Chloroflexota bacterium
GAGATTGAGACCCTCGTGAAATCCATCGCGGCCTTGCCGCCCGTCGCGCCTCCCCCCGGGCAGTCCAAGAGTATCCCGGAGCAGGCCATGGGCTCCTTTACCACCAATGCCGAGCGCATGCGCTATCCAGTCTTCCGAGCGCAAGGCATGCAGATTGGCAGTGGCATCGCCGAAGCAGCTTGTAAAACCGTCGTCAGCACCCGCGCCAGGCGCGCGGGCATGCGCTGGACGCCAGCGGGTCTCGATGCACTTTTACCCTTGCGCACCGCTGTCCTCAATGGCTCCTTCGATGCCTTCTGGCAGGGCCGCTCTCACGCGCTTACTTGATTGCCTACAACTATTTCCTACACCCCAAGAATAGTATGGCCTTGACATCTCAAAGAAAGTGAATTAAAGTTCATCTATGAAATTCAACCCACATTAATGCCAAAGGCTCAAACATCATGAAAAATATGAGCAGCAAAACTACTTTGCCTCCTGGCCCCGGAGGAATGCCTGTTGTTGGGAACGCTTTGCAGTTCCAGCGCGACCCGCTGGGATTTGTACGCGAGATGGAACAGATATATGGGCGTATGGCAACTATTCGTATAGGGAAAATTCCTTTTGTCCTGTGCTTTCGTCCGGAGCATGTGCGTTACTTTCTCACGGAGCAGCAGCGCAATTTTACCAAGATCAACCAGAACGGCGCGGGTAACTTGCGTTTTCTGCTGGGCGATGGCCTGCTGACTTCGGAGGGCGAATTCCACCGCCAGCAGCGCCGTCTCGTACAGCCAGCTTTCCACAGGAGCCGCATCGAAAACTATGCTGATACGATGGTGCGCCTGACAGAAGAGATGCTGAGGGAATGGCAGGTCGGACAGGAAGTTGACATCGCGCACGAGATGCAGCAACTTACCCTGCGCATCATCATGAATGCGCTCTTCAGTGTAGATTCACGCGAACAGACTGCACGCCTGGGCGCGGCCTTCAACTCGGTCATTAACAACGGTGGTCGCGCCCTGGGAAGAAGGAACAGGCTGCGCGTTGACCTGCCCTTTACGCGCTACCACAAAGTACTCGAAGCAAAGCGCACACTTGATACATTCGTCTATGACCTGATTGCGCAGCGCCGCAAAGAGGGACGCGACACAGGAGACGTGCTTTCAATGCTGCTAGAGGCACAGGACGAAGGCAACACTATGACCGATAAGCAGGTACACGACCAGGTACTTACCTTTGTGGCTGCCGGGCATGAAACAGCCCAGAACACGCTCAGTTTTACCTTCTACCTGCTTGCGCACCATCCCCAGGCACGTGAAAAATTGCTGGCCGAATTGCGAAGCGTCCTGCATGGACGCGCGCCCACCGCGCAGGATTTGCCCAATCTGCCTTACCTGGAATGGGTCATCAACGAAGCGTGGCGCGTTTATCCCCCCGCCTGGACGCAGGGGCGCAGGGCGATTGAAGCCTTCGACCTGGATGGTTATCATTTCCCGGCGGGTACCATCTTCGTTTTCAGCCAGTGGGTGTTGCATCACCTGCCGGACATCTGGGGCGACCCTGATACGTTCCGACCCGAACGCTGGGACCCGGCCAACACATCGAAGTTACCGCAGTTCGCCTACTTCCCCTTTGGCGGCGGGTCGCGCATCTGTATCGGAATGCCCTTCGCGCAGATGGAGACAAAGCTGTTGCTGGCTACCATCCTTCCACGCTACAGCCCGCGCCTGAAGCCTGGCTTCGCGTTAGAATTGCAGCCGCGTGTCACGATTCGGCCAAAGCATGGGATGCCTGTGGTGTTGGATGCTACGCCTGTCAATACGGAGGCCGAAAACGTCCCTACAGCATAACATGTACGAAATATACGGCAATCACCCGATGGCACCTCAATGAATTTTGCGCTATGATTGAGTATTAGTGTATCGCATTGTATCGTAAAAGAGGAGGGGGAGCATCTTGATGCTGCATTTTGCGCCGGAGATTACATCGATGGCGGAAGCGTGCCTGGGCGGTCTGCACGGGCGTTCGGCTTTGCTCATTGGACCGGAAAGGCTACAACGACCCTATACGGCGCTTCTGCAACACGCAGGCATCAAGGCTATTTACCAGGAGGAAACTCCACAGCGTCTCACTGCGCTTCTGCCAATGGTGCAACTCCTCATGCATATTCCCGACCCCTTGCAAGCCGTAGATGCTGGCGCGACTCCACCAATTACGGCAGCCGCTATTGCGCGGGGATGCGCTGGACGCCGCGCGCCCCTGGTCATTTTCGACCTGGCCGAAACCTCATCTATAGAAGAACTGGCTGGCTTGCTGCCTGCTGTTTGCCTGTACACCCCCGATGACCTGCGGGCTATCCTCGCCCGCTATCAAATGCAAATCGCCTGAATTTGTGATATAATACAGCGAATCTGTTCATCTTATATTGAGGATATTCATGGAAGTCATTAAAATATCGCCGCGTGGCTATTGCTATGGGGTTGTGGATGCATTGCAAATCGTGCGACAGGCGGCAAAAGACCCGGCGCTCCCGCGCCCGATCTATATTATCGGACAAATTGTGCATAATCGCCATGCTATCGAAGAATTAACACATCTCGGCGTCATTACGTTAGATGGAGCGGACAGGGCAAGTATCCTGGAACAGGCTACTACCGGCACCGTCATTTTTACCGCTCACGGCGTTTCTCCCCTCGTTAAGCAGCAGGCGCGCGAGCGCGGCCTTCACTGTATCGACGCGACTTGCCCCGATGTAACGGTCACGCATGATCTTGTGCAGAGGCTGGTAGGGCAGGGCTACTACATCCTGTACGTCGGCAAGAAGGGACATCCCGAACCGGAGGGTGTGCTTGGCGAAGTGCCAGGGCATATCAGCCTGGTGGAGACGGAAGCCGATGTCGATGCGCTGCAACTGACGCCTCAACAGGAACAGAAAATCGCCATCTCTACGCAGACCACGCTTTCCCAGTGGGATACGCGGCGCGTGATTGACTACATTCAGCGACGGTATCCGCTGGCTCACGTGCATATCGACATCTGCAAGGCCACGCAGACGCGCCAGGAAGCCGTTGTCGAGCAGGCTAAAGGGGCAGACCTGACAGTAGTGGTGGGCGATCCCCGCAGCAACAACACCAACCGCCTGGTACAGGTATCAGAAGAGTTGGCAGGCGTCCCGGCGGTGCGCATCGAGGACCTTTCGCAACTGAAAACAGAGTGGTTGTGGGGCAAACATCGCATCGCGGTAACTGCGGGAGCTTCTACACCCAGCCAGCTTACACGGGAAGTCATTCGCTTTATCGAACAATTTCAGCCAGAGGAATAAGGGCTATTGCCAATGAAAACAGTAAGACAGGTTTTAGGCAACTATTCAGAAGAAGAACTGGGACAACTGGCGCAGTGGTGGGGTGTCTGGGACAAGCCCGCGGGCAGTTGGCAGCAAAACCTCGGCGCGTTGGCGAAGGGTATACATAATCCCATTGCGGCTCGTTTTGCCTGGGAACAGCTTGATGGCGAGGCTCGCCAGGTATTGCATACCACGCTGACCCTCTCCACAGCCGATGGTGTCTTACGCGATGTACTCTACAAACTCACATCGCATGTATCGGGTGAAGGATTTGAGCAGGCTCTTGCGACACTGCAAGAGCGTGTGTTGCTGGTGGACGAGCAGGTTATAGCGAAAACGGGACGCCCGGCCACCACCGCGACGCTGACCAAAGTCAAATCACCAACCGAAGTCATCACGAAACTGGGCGTGCCTGAAGACATGACCGATACGCTGGCGCTGGTTGAAAAAGAAATCTATACACCTAAACAGGACCGTTCCGCGCTGAAACTGGATCAACTGCTGGCAAGCTTGCCCGCCGATGCGATTAGTATGATCAGCCAGCGTTACAGCTTCAATCTGTATGACTATTTTTCGCGCGTCGATACACGCGGGCGGCTGGTGGGACAGTTAGTGCAGCCGGAGGTTCCTGTGTTTGCCTGGGAACAGTTCGACACGTCCACGCGCAAACTGATTAAATGGTTGTCCGCGCAGGGCGGCACGGCCAGTATGCAGGCCGTGCGCGAGAATACCGGCTATGACAACCCCACGCTGGCGCGGTGCATTCAACAGCTCGAAAACTACGCCGTCGCCTTTGATACATTCGTTGGACATGAACGTAAGCTCTTTGTGCCACGCGAACTGTTGAAGAACGTGAAAAAAGCCGTCGAGCTAACAGAAATTGTGGAAGAAAGCGGACCTGCCGGCCTGGTTGAAATTGATACTCCTCCCCCTCTAACGCAACAGGGAGGGCCGACCGCTCTGTACGACCTGGCAACCATTATCGGGACCATGTACCAGCAGAACATTGAACCGACGCAGGGCGGGTATGTGCCAAAACGCATTGCAAACAAGATGTTTCCACTGCTACAGATCAAGCCGCGTATCTCCTCTGATTTTAGTGGCGTGGAGAACCTGACGCTCGATATGCTCTATAACACTGCCAGCGAATTGGGGTTGGTGAAACTTTCGCAATCCTCCGGTGCCACAAAATCGCGCTATATCGAAGGCCCCGGATTGAAAGAATGGCCCCGTAAGAAGACAGAGGGCATGGTACGCAGCCTGTTGGAGAACTGGCAGCAAAGCAGGCGCTGGATCGACATCGCGGGCGCAGACTATAGTCCCTATGCCAATGATGTCTATTATCTCGACTATCATTCTGGACGTAAGGCTCTGGTTTCCCATCTACATGCCTGCACTCCCGGACGCTGGTACACCCTTCGATCGCTGCTGCGCACCATCAAAGAGAGCGACCCATACGCGTTGCGTCAAAAGTATGCGTACACTGGCGTTTCAGGCATTCGTAACGCTAAAACCATCCTCGCCAAATGGTACCAGGTGGACGGCGAAATTTTAACCGGGCTGATTTCTTCTTCGCTCTATGAAATGGGCATCGTTGCGCTGGGTTACGATTCGACCGATCCGATCCAGGAGAAGAAGCCGGTCAACCCTGTCGCGTTCATGGTGACTGACCTCGGCGCAGCGGCGCTATCCGCAGCATCGAATGAACCACAGGTGGAAGAAAATAATGGAGAACAGAATCGCACCCTTATTGTGCAACCCAATAGCGAATTATTGCTGCTGCAACCTGACTGGCCGACGCTCTTTAGCCTGCTGCCATTCGTGCAGATCAACCAGGCGGGTATGGCGAGCCGCCTGACGCTTACGCGCGCTTCCTTCCTGCGCGCATTATCGCAGGGCAAGAATATTGAGCAGTTTCAGAGCATTCTTCAGGAACATAGTCAGAAAGAAGTGCCGCAGAATGTATCCTATAATCTGGCGGACTGGGTGCGCTCCTACAAAGAGGTGACGTTCTCGCAGGTGTATCTCATCGAAATACCCGGCGAGAACCTGGCAAACGAAATCGTTGCTTCGGGAAAACTGGCATCCTTTGGCCTGCGTAGAATTGCCCCGTGCGTACTGGCCGCGGGCAACGATACCGATCTGCAAGCGTTGCGCCGCGCCTTCGAGAAAGAGGGGATCGTAGTACATATCCTGGGCGATATTGTTCTTCGCGACAAATACGGCATGACTACGCGCTGGTAACTAACTTTTCCGGCAGGTATCGATGATTTGCATTGCCTGCTCGCGCGCGTTCAGCTTGATGAGGGTCAATACCTGCTGGAAAATGGCGTGATGCAGCAGGTTGCTGCGAAAATCTAGTTCCGCGTCGCGCGTTTCACACTCTTCGCTTTCCTCGCGTACTATTTGAAGGCGTTGTTCGATCTTGCGCAATTTCAGCACAAAAAAGGCCAGGCGCAATAGCTCAAAACGCCGCTGTTGTTCTACCGTCTCCAGCGTACAGTCGAACGGGAAAGAAGAGATAGAAGGACGTGGACTGGCAATAGCATTTGTCTGGACGATCTTTTGACTTGAACCGGGGGTCATGTGCTTATTCTCCTGCCGAACTTACTCTGGCTTCATATGTATTGCGCCTGCATCCTTACATTGCAAATGTAATTCTCTCTGCCAGAAATTCTACCAGCCAACCAGCAGCTACTCAGTGGAGATTGGGTAAGGATATGGTTGAGAATCAAGCAGCCATCGTTAAAGTTCTGCAACAGACGGAATTTCACCAGACAACCAGAATGGGCTTGTCCGCCCACCTTCTGTCATTCTGAGCGCAGCGAAGAATCTGCGTGCGACCCGGCGGGAGATTCTTCGCTGCGCTCAGAATGACAGGCGAGATCGGCACGTTTCAAAAAAACCTCCCAGTGAAAGGCGGGGCTTGCCCCTGCCCTGGTAGCTTCTCTACATTGGGCCTGCCAGGGTATGGCGAATCAGCATGAGATGCGTTAGAGGGCCAAGTCCGCCAGGCACGGGTGTCAGGAAGGATGCAACCTCTTTGACGCTGGCGAAATCGATGTCGCCCACGATTTTCCCGTTGACAGGATTGATGCCGGCATCAAGCACAACGGCTCCTGGTTTGACCATATCGGCGGTGATGCGGGCGGGTCGTCCAATACTGACCACCAGAATATCGGCGCTGCGTGTGATGCTGGCAAGGTCCTCTGTATGGGAGTGGCAAATAGTTACAGTAGCGTCCTGGCGCATCAAGACGAGCGCGGTCGGCTTGCCGCCGATATTACTGCGCCCGACCACCACGGCGTGGCGTCCGGCAACCGGAATGCCCGCGTCCTGCAACACGGTCAGGATGACATCGGCGGTCGAAGGGATGAAGCTGGGAAAACCGAGCAACAGGTTGCCTGCATTGCGCGGCCCCAATCCATCGACATCCTTCTCAGGACGCAAAACTTCCGTCACCACCTGTTGCTGGATATGCGAGGGAAGCGGCAGGAGCAGCGTCACGCCGTCGGTATGTGGATCATCGCTCAACGTGGCGACTTCGGCGCGTAATTCTTCTTCTTCGATCTCGAATGGATAGGCCAGGGTTGCGCAGCCCAGACCAATAGCGCGGCAGGCGCGCGCAAGTTGCCGGCTGTACACTTCGGCTGCCCCATCGTGTCCCACGATGATCTGCGCCAACCGCGCCGAACGATGCTGCTGCTGGCGAAACTGCCGCGCCTCGCTCTGTAGTTCCGCAGTCATGCGCCCCACCAGCGGCTTGCTGTCGAAAATCATAGCAGACAT
>DAHVFL010000242.1 GCA_027316975.1 Chloroflexota bacterium
TTGTCGCTGCCGCAATTCTGCCAGCATCGCCGAGCGCATAGACTCCACATTGCCATCATAAAGCAAAAGTGGAACCGCAGGCGCGTAGTGTGTCAGCATTTGACCGGGCGAAGGCTGTGCCGCTAATTGATCGGATTCATCAGCTTTTCGGTAGCGCGGCGGTGGCGGCTGCACATCCGGCACGACGGCGCGTAAGGCTTCAAGACTAACACCCCCAGGCCGCAGGATGGTTGGTTGCTCAGAGCAGAGGTCAAGCACGGTTGACTCAACGCCTACCTCGCACGAGCCACCGTCTAGAATGAGCGGGACGCGACCGGCAAGGTCTGCCAGCACATGCTGCGCAGTAGTCGGGCTGACGTGCATGAAGCGATTCGCGCTCGGCGCGGCGATGGGAGAACCCAGGGCGCGAATTAACGCCTGCGCGACCGCGTGGCGCGGCATTCGCACAGCAACGGTCTCCAGTCCAGCCGTCGCAAGATGCGGAACACGCGGGCTGCGTGGCAGTATCAACGTGAGCGGGCCGGGCCAGAACGCGGCTACCAGCCGTTTTGCCTCGTCAGATAACGCAGTCGTCAATTGCTCCAAAGATGCTTCGTCGGCGATATGCGCAATCAGGGGATCGCTGTGAGGACGCCCTTTAGCAACAAAGATGCGTTCCAGCGCCGCCGGTTGAAACACGTCCGCGCCCAGCCCATAGACCGTCTCGGTGGGAAACGCCACTACGTTGCCAGTGCGCAATATGCCAGTCGCGTATTCAATAATCGATGCTTCGGGCTGTATAGCATTTACTCGGATAACCCCGGTTTCTATTTCATCGGACATTTGCTAGAATCCCTCTTTCTTCCTTTCACAGCAGTCCTATTCCTTTCAAATTTGCCCGTCATCGCGTTAAAATGCTATACTTGTTACGTTCTAAACACTATGCAGCAAATACACTAGAGTGGACTAGATGCGCAATACTGATTATGAATATTCGCTAAACAAGCGCCGTATTACCGGCATTACTGGAATTATCATAGCCCTGCTTCTCATTCTGGGCGTTATCGTGTATAGCTCACGCGCAGGTATCCTACCCGGTGCCGGTCGATCACCCGCGCCGGGAATCAGCATCTTCGCGCAGCAGCAAACGAGCGCGTGCAACACGCCCCTGCACCAACCAGGGAATGCAATGCTTTCCATCTACTCAGCAGGATTGTCACGCACTTTTCTGGTCCACCTTCCTCCCTCGTATGGCACACAGTTCCAGGCCGTTGTGATTAACTATCACGGCTATGATAACACGGCGCAGCGCACGGCTCAACATACCAACATGGGAGCTGAGGCGGACAAGGCTGGCTTCATCCTGGTTTTCCCGCAGGCCGTTGATAGCCCGCCCTCGTGGAACGCCGGCATAGGACGCTTCGGGCCAACCGGAGATGCCGATGACGTGCAGTTCACACGCGACCTGATTAGCTACATGGAGAAAAATTACTGCGTTAATACGCAACGCATTTACGTCACCGGCTATTCCGAAGGTGGCGGCATGGCCTACCGCCTGGCCTGCGAGTTGAGCCAGCAGATCGCGGCGTTTGCCACCGTCGAGGGCGCGTTTTATAACGTGCCAGGCGGCTGCAAGCCATCGCGCCCGGTGCCATTCCTTGAGATTCACGGGCAAGCCGATCAACTGGCTCCCTACGGCGGCAATCCAGGCGCGGGCATGGCTTCCGTCCAGGCAATATTACATTTCTGGTTAGACATCGACCAATGCAAGAGCGCCAACAAGGTCATTTTCCAGAAAGCCGATGTGACCGGTATAGAATGGCCCAGTTGCGCCCCCGGCACAGTGGTCGAGCATTATCGTATCAGCGACGGCGGCCATACCTGGCCTGGCTCCAGCCCTGAACCCTCCCTCGGCTTTACGACGCAGACGATCGATGCCAACGTCGTGATCTGGAACTTTTTCAGCCGGTTCACAAATTAGTCCCGGGCGCGGCGCTCCCGCAAGGCAACATAATCTTCGAGCATACTTATACAGTGAATCGCCAATCGTTCACGCATGTGAGGCTCATCCAGCCAGACCGGGCTCCCTTCAATACTACTCTTGAGCGACCCGCCAACCACTTCTCCCACAAATGTAATGGTCAAGGTACTCAAACGTACAAGTTGAGTACTCTTATGCGCATAGGTGCCAATTGTATCAAACAGCCGCACGTCGAGGCCCGTCTCTTCGCGAAACTCGCGCCGCGCCGTTTCAGCAGGGTACTCATGCCAGCGCATAAACCCACCAGGAAAAACTATCACGCCTTCTGGCCGTTCGAGAAGCAAGAAACGTCCCGAATCTTCCACAATTACGCACGCGCTTCCCAGCGGCGGCAAATTGCCCGCCAGCAGAAGATTGAGCGTATTAAAGCAAACCGGCACCAGTCCTCCTATGACGCGATAGAGGAAATGTTTCAACACTATGCAATATCCACCAATCTATTGTTCTCGTATTCACGGGCATATTATACTTCATAGAAGAGGTATACGATCAATTCACACATGAGGATTTCCATGCCACCAACAAAAAAACCACGCTTCAAAATTTGCTGTACGGGCAGCATCGAGGAGGCACAGCTCGCCATCCGTTATGGCGCGTCTGCCATTGGACTTGTCTCCGCAATGCCGAGCGGCCCCGGTGTAATCGAGGAAAGCCTGATTGCGCGCATCGCCGCCACTATCCCACCCGGTATCGCCTCGGTTTTGCTGACCAGCCAGCAGGACGCGGATAGTATCATCGAGCAACAACGCTATTGCCGCGTCAACACGCTGCAAATCGTCGATCATTTTCCCATGGATGGCTATAAGAAGCTGCGAAATGCTTTGCCAGGTGTATCACTCATGCAGGTTATCCACGTTGGAGGAGATGAGTCAATCGATGAAGCGATCTCCATAGCGCCATATGTGCATGGGATTCTACTCGACTCCGGCAACCAGTCGCTGGCGATTAAGGAGTTGGGCGGCACCGGGCGCACGCACAACTGGGCCATCAGCAAGCGCATACGCGAAGCAGTTGACGCGCCAATCTTCCTGGCTGGCGGTCTGAACGCCGCTAACGTTGCCGAAGCCATCGCCACAGTACAACCCTACGCGGTGGATGTGTGCAGCGGTGTGCGCACAAATGGCAATCTGGACGAAGAGAAGCTGGCTCAGTTTGTTAGTCAGATTCCGTAACTTCCTTGCTACAGGCAGAAGCATAACGCGATGCCAGCTTTTGCTTCTTACGTTTCATACTGGCACCCTGACTCGTCGGATAGAAATGCCTTGTAGGCCGCGATCTTTTTTGACGCGGCTGGGTTGAAAGCGATGGCGATGATTTTGCCGATGCTGAAGCACGTTCATCATTTTCGGTTGTCGAGGAGCGAGAAAAAATTACCACAAACTCACCCTGCTCGCGAAATTGAGGATCAGGGCGACCGAGTTGGCGCATCTGGTCGATCATGAAGCTAATGCCACTACCCACACGCTCCATGTATCCACCAGGAAAATCTCTTAGCACCGTAGTAATAATAGGGTTGCGCGGTTTCGAGCGCACTCTCCCTTCTTTAAGCTCTTCAAGTTGAATGCCTGCCATAAGTAAACCCGGATTATGCACCTCAATACGATCTTGATAATAAAAAATACGCACAGCTTCACCCTGCAAACTATAGTCGCGATGCACAACAGCGTTTACCACTGCTTCACGCAAAGCCTCCAATGGAAAATCAGGTTCGTCAATTCTATGAAAACCATCCATATAGGCTGGTACCGGTACGTACTGTTTGAAAAATGCTTCAGCCTGATCTATCTGCTGAGTAATCGTACCTTGCAAGATGCGACGATCAGCGTAGCGTTGTTTGCCAGTTTTATCCTTATAGAGGATACAAACGACTTCAGCCTGAATTAAGAATTGCTGGGGGTCATACCCAAAAAGTAACAGACCTGCGTTAGTGGGTCGAATCACGTCCTGTCGAGCATCATCTCTGGTAATAGTCGCGCAGCCAATATTAAGCAATATCTCCTCAAGATTATCCAGCCGACCTGCCATTTTACTACGACTGGGACGCTGCTCCAGATAAGATTCAACCCGTGTCATATCTAAATCAGCTATGGTTGCCCTGGCTACCGGCTGTGTCTCCCATGCTAACACTCCCTGGGTGTAAAGGAACTCTTCGATCTCTTTGACCGTAAGTGGAACTGTAAATGTGCCGCGCCTTATCCAGCACACTCCGCCTGATTGGTATAGTGTGCCATTGTTGGGCGGAATATGAGCCACTACAATTTGTTGACCTTCTAATTCAAGCACCTCTGGTTGAGAGGGATCAAAGCGCACAGCAGGCTTGCAAAGGCGAGCCGCCTGCAATATAGCATCGAGAGTTTCTGAGATCTTCTTTACACCTACTATCTGCCACGTTTGGTCAGCCACCCCGATTATGATAAATCCACCCAGGGAATTGGCAAATCCACAGATACGCTCTGCCAAATCTGAAGGGCGTGGGGCAGCTACTTTAAACTCAACGGTGGGTGTTTCTCCACCTTTAATAAGTGCCTCTAAAGATGCTATGTCCACTTTTTTAATCCCTTTTAACCGACTGTTTTGCTAATAGGAGTATAGCAGTTTCAATGCTTGCTGCCAATATACTCCCTTATTAGCTCGTTGATGCGGGCGGGCTGTTCGTGGATGACCCGGTGCGAGCTATCGGGGATGCGTTGAATGCTCAGACCGGTGATGTAGTTCTCCAGGTCGGCAAGAGGATAGACCCGTAAAATCGCATTCCATGCGAAATAGTGCTTGACATCGTACCTTTGCGAGTGATACCCTTCTAACACAAGATCATTAAGAGACAATTGACGTAATAAAGAGGATAGTATGGTAGAGCATAAAGCAGGTTTCATCAACATATCGAGTCAGGATTTTCCTGAGCAGGTGCTTCAGGCCGAACAAATGGTGCTGGTTGATTTTTCGTCCGATAAAAGTAATGCCTGTCAAATTTTTGACGCGGAGTTTTCTGCGGTGAGCAGCGAGTACCAGGGACGTGTCACATTCGCCCGTCTCAACATCGATACCGAAACTAGTCTGACCGACGAATGGAAGGTTACGGGCATTCCGACGGTTATTTTCTTCAAAAACGGTCAGGAGATCAACCGCATCAACGGTATTGTGATGCGCCAGAAACTACGCAAGCAGATCGAAGGGACGCTGCTGGCGCATTTCTAAGGCAATGCGGTACACAAAAGTAGGAGGGGGATGTGGGTTCATGCATCCAATTCGGTTACAGGCATCCTTACACGAGACTATCTGGGGGGGACGCAGGTTGGAGCGCGACGGGTGGAAAGAGCTTCCACCGGGCGATGTGGCGATTGGCGAGGCGTGGGAAACTGAGATCAACACCATTGCGCAGAATGCTCCGTATAGTGGTAAGACGTTAGGCAAGCTCGTGCAGGAGTACGGGGAAGATTTGCTCGGCTCGCAGGTTATCGCTATCTTCGGCCATCGCTTTCCGCTCCTTGCCAAGTTCATCGACGCCAATGCCAGACTTTCGGTACAGGTTCACCCCGACGATTCCTATGCCGCCCGGCACGAGCAGGGCAAGTTGGGCAAAACGGAGTTCTGGTACGTGCTGGATGCCGCGCCCGGCGCATCGATTATTCACGGATTCAAGTCTTCCACATCGCGAGCAGAAGTTCAGCGCGCTATCGAGTCCGTCACGCTGGAGAACCTGCTCGCCGAAACGCCGGTTGCGCCTGGCGATGTGATATTCGTACCGGCTGGCACGGTCCATGCTATCGGCAGCGGTGTGCTCCTTTACGAGCTGCAAGAATATTCGGACCTCACCTACCGCATGTACGACTATGGGCGGCTGACGGCTGCCGGGACGCCCCGCCAACTCCATGCGCAGAAATCGCTGGATGTCTCCATCTACGACCGCTCACCGCGTGTGAAAATGCGCCCAGTCGCGCTAGCAGGGGGAAGCGGGTATACAGAACGCTGCCTGGTCGCCTGTCCATACTTTGTATGCCGCGAAATCGTTTTCCAGGGCAATGGTATATCGAATGGCTATATGAAGGAGCAGACGGGGAGTAGCTGTGTTATTCTCACTTCGCTGGGAGCTACTGCGCGGGTCTGCTCCGGCGAGGCGTTGCAACAGAGCGAAACTCTCATGCGCGGTCAAACGATGGTGTTACCTGCCGCCCCTGGTCAGTACTCCATCGAGGGCGAGGGAGCTTGCATTTTTTCGTATGTGCCGCAAGCGGATGATGAAGCGTGGGCAGCGTGGCAAGCGGGACAGGAATAAGGCTTATTCCTGTCTTCTTTTGCGGCGTTCTTCCTCGAGATCGGTAACGGTGCCTTCAACAATGGGACCTTCCGGCTCTATGGGGCGAGAGGGATCGAAATATGGACTGCGGGGAGGAAAGCCTTGCTGCATGCGGCCAACGTCGGAAACCACGCGCGAAACGCCTGTTCCCACATTGACGAACAGCAGCAGCGCGGCCAGGCCGGTCCACACGCCCAGGCCAACCAGCAGCGTTCCAAACAAGCCGACCACACCATTGAGAATGGTCTCGAAGATCACTCCCCCCAGGATAAGAACGTAGAAAAAACGCACAAGCAACCGCAAAGACCAGTGTAAAAACCAGAACACGGCTTTTACCGGGTCAGACGGCATGTTCCATGCCGGCACCTGTAACAGGTATGGTTTTCTTTTAGGCCGTAACGTTCTCACACTGGCCTCACCTTCAAGGGAGTTGATATTCCCTTGCTCTTGTATCACCGGTATAGTATATATACGTCCCAGTCCGCATAATGTTGGAACTGCGATTATCTGAGCATATTGTAGCAGTCTTGTGTTGCCAGGGCAACTGACTTTGTTGCCCTAATGAACATTAACAACCAGGATCGGTAATGTCATCCTGAGCGCAGCGAAGGATCTCGGTCCCAGGCGAGCCAGACCCTTCGCTGCGCTCAGGGTGACAAATCATTGCCGATTTCGGTCGGTAAAATTCATCAGAAAACCATGCAGCAATTTCCGCACCGCGTCACTATTGGCTGCTACGGCAGCGTTTTGTGGTTGTTGAGGGATGCCCGTCAGG